>JAJTHV010000273.1 GCA_021300095.1 Flammeovirgaceae bacterium
AGACATCGAAAGAAAATCTCAACTACATTGTATCCGCCTACAAAGACAACGTAGCGTTTATCAAAGGTCCGCGCATCGAGCAATTTGCGCCCACACGTCAGGATGTTCCGGATTTCTTTGCTGTCACTGATTATAACTCAGTCATTTCACTGAAAGCAGAAACGCACAACTTCCCCACCACAGTTGAACCATTCAACGGAGCAGCTACCGGATCGGGAGGAGAAATTCGCGATCGTCTGGCAGGTGGAAAAGGTTCATTGCCCTTGGCGGGAACAGCCGTGTACATGACCTCATACTCTCGTCTCGAAAAAAATCGTGATTGGGAAAAGAACATTGAACCTCGCAAGTGGTTGTATCAAACACCTGCTGAAATATTGATCAAAGCATCGGACGGTGCCAGTGACTTCGGCAATAAGTTTGGTCAACCGCTCATCTGCGGAAGCTTGCTCACCTTTGAGCACATCGAGAATGACAAGAAGTTTGGTTACGACAAAGTAATCATGCAAGCCGGAGGCATTGGCTTTGGTAAAGAGAAAGATTCGAAAAAAGAAGAGCTGAAAGCCGGTGATCAGATTGTGATGATGGGTGGCGACAACTACCGCATCGGCATGGGAGGAGCGGCAGTATCATCTGTTACTACGGGACAATTTGCAAACGCATTAGAATTAAATGCCATCCAACGCTCTAATCCGGAAATGCAAAAGCGCGTGATGAACGCGATTCGCGCGATGGTGGAGTCCGATCAAAATCCGATTGTATCGATTCACGATCACGGAGCGGGAGGTCACTTGAATTGTTTCTCAGAATTATTGGAAGCAACCGGAGGGACCATTGAGATTGATAAAATCCCTGTTGGTGATCCAACGCTATCTTCCAAAGAAATCATCAGCAATGAATCGCACGACCGCATGGGCGTGGCGATTACGAAAAAAGATGTAGAAACACTGAAGCGCGTATCTGAACGCGAGCGTGCTCCCATGTATGTAGTGGGAGAAGCTACAGGAGATCATCAACTGAAATTTACACGTGCCAATCATTCCATCCATCCGGTGGACTTGAAGATGAATCATTTGTTTGGTTCATCGCCTAAAACAATTCTCACGGATAAATCGAAAGCTTCTGCTTTTTCAGAAATACAATATCAAACCTCACAGGTTCATCACTACCTCGAGCAAGTATTACAACTCGAAGCGGTTGCTTGCAAAGACTGGTTGACCAATAAAGTAGACCGTTCTGTTTCCGGAAAAGTAGCTACACAACAAACTTGTGGTGCTCTGCAACTTCCGTTGAACAACGTTTCTGTCATGGCGTTGGATTTTCTGAGCAACAAAGGAATCGCCACTTCGATTGGTCATGCTCCGGTTGCAGCGCTTGTCAATCCCGCTGACGGCAGTAAATTGGCCATAGCCGAAGCACTAACAAACTTGGTTTGGGCGCCACTCACACATGGATTGAAAGGCGTATCGCTGAGTGCGAACTGGATGTGGCCAGCAAAGAACGAAGGAGAAAATGCACGACTGTATCAGGCAGTAGAAGCGGTGAGCGATTTTGCTTGTGCACTGGGCATCAATATTCCTACCGGGAAAGATTCACTGTCGATGACGCAGAAGTATCCGAAGGGTGAGGTGGTGTATGCACCGGGTACGGTGATTATTTCCGCTGTAGCAGAAGTGAATGATGTTCGTAAAACCATTTCACCTGCGCTGGAACCGATTCAACAATCGAAGTTAATCTACATTGACTTTTCAAACTGGCCATTACAATTGGGGGGCAGTAGTTTAGGACAAGTGTTAAATCAATTGGGAAGCACCGCCCCTACTGTTGAAAATGCCGATTATTTCAGTCGTGCGTTTAGTGCGATTCAACGATTGATTCATCAAAACTTGATCTTAGCCGGACATGACATTTCATCAGGAGGATTGATTACTACATTGCTCGAAATGTGTTTTGCTACTCCTTCAGTTGGCTTGCAGATTGATTTGAAAAATCGAAATGAAGATGTGATACACTTGTTGTTTAGTGAGAATCCCGGAGTGGTGATTCAGGTTTCGCAAACTGAGGAAGTGACCAAACAATTGCAAGAAGCGAACCTATCGTATCAGGTCATCGGGCAGGTAACGAACACACGCACTATTCAATTAGAAAGCCAAACATCGAATCTTTCTTTTGATATTGATGCCCTACGCGAAAAGTGGTTTCACACTTCTTATTTGTTAGACAAAATTCAGCGGCCGAAAGGTCATGCGGAGAAACGCAAACAAAATTATTCGAAGCAGTTGCTGTCATATACCTTTCAACCACAGTTCAACGGCATGTTTGCTTCGTATGATGTAAACCCGAAGCGCAGAACAGCGTCCGGCATCAAGGCGGCTATCATTCGTGAAAAGGGTGTGAACGGTGACCGTGAGATGGCATACGCTTTGTATCTCGCAGGATTTGATGTGAAGGATGTTCACATGACCGATCTAGTCTCAGGTCGTGAGGACTTGAGTGGAGTAAACATGATTGTATTTGTGGGAGGGTTCTCGAATTCGGATGTATTAGGATCTGCAAAAGGTTGGGCCGGATCATTCTTATATAATCCAAAAGCGAAAGCCGCTTTAGATAACTTCTATGCGAGACCAGACACATTAAGTTTGGGTGTATGCAATGGTTGTCAGTTGATGATGGAATTAGGTTTGGTGTATCGCGAGATTGCGATGAGCGAGCATCCGAAAATGCATCACAATGGTTCGGGTAAATTTGAATCTACTTTCGTGAATGTCACTGTTCCTAAAAATAATTCGGTGATGCTTTATTCGTATGCGGGAGCGCAACTGGGTGTATGGCTTGCGCATGGAGAGGGAATGTTCAAACTGAAAAACACTTCACTTAATTATAAAATCGCGGCTACGTTTACCTATCCGGAATATCCCGGCAATCCAAATGACAGTGATTTTGCAGTGGCTGCTTTGCACTCAACTGATGGAAGACATTTGGCTATTATGCCACACATTGAAAGAAGTTTGTTTGCCTGGAACTGGCCTTACTATCCCACGGATCGTAAACAGAAAGACGAAGTATCTCCCTGGTTTGAAGCGTTTGTGAATGCGAGGAAGTGGGTGGAGAAGGTTGCGAGCATCAACTAAAGTGTCTGATACATTGAACGTAACGAAAGGCGTCTGACCGCAAGCTGCTCGGAAAATCAAGCGGTCGGACGCCAGAACTATCTCCCGCAAATTTCTTTATACGGACAATAGCCGCACTTTTTCTCATCGGTGGTTTGATCGAATGGCTGGCGTGGATCGAATAGCTCGTTGAGCAACTGCACCAAATGATTTTCAAATTCAGGAAGGAATGGTGTAACATCCTTCAGCGGATGTTTGTCCATCACTAATCCGTATTCAAACTTTTCTTTAAAGATTTCTTTGCGATTAATAAGTCCCGGCTGCAACTGCAATCCGTCTTCCTTCTTTCTGCACGCATACACCCACGCATAAAACAGCGCCTGAAAGGCGGCTTTATTGCGCTTCTTATCCTCTCTATTAAACAACGATTCAATAGACGAAAATTTGTTTTCGTCTTTGCCGGTCTTGTAATCGATGATGCGCACTACATTTTCTTTTCTATCGACCCGGTCAATCTTACCTCCGAGCAATACCGCAAATGTAGCCGTCAACGGGAAGATTGTATTGAATCCCTCCTCTTCCAACATGTCGATGGAGAATGGCACATATGCTAAATCGTTTTGCAACACTACATCGGCCATCTTCTTCACCATCTCATTCACAATCCATTGTTGCCCGTCATAGTTTACTTTCTTGCTATCCGGCAAACGAAAATGCTTGCGATAGGCGCGATCGACCAACACCTCCAGTTTTTTTTCTACGTTCACAAAATGTTCCTGACTTATCTCCCAGTTTCCTTTAGCCGGCTTTAGCTCTGCATAAAAAAACTGCATCACATCATGAAACAAGTTTCCGAAAATACGCGCATCAGCCGCTTCTTCTACTTCTTCTGCTTCGCGTAACCCAATCAGATTTTTAAAATAAAAGCGCAACCGACATTCGAGATAGGTATTGAGGGTGGAGGGTGTTAGTTCCTTTTTCTGATATTGATGCAATCGCTCCATCACTTTAGCATCTTTTGGAATACTAATGGGCTTGGCCTGACGCAATGAAACGGAACTATACAAAATCTTTTTCGTGTAGGGCCATCGCGCTTCGTACATAATCTGATAGAGATAGCGACTCATCTCGCCTGTGCCCAACACATCCGGCTCGGTGTTGTAATACAAATTCACATGTTCACTCCGCTGCAGCAATCGGTAAAAGAGATATGCATACATCGCATCCTGATGCACATACGTGGGTAACCCATATGCCTTACGAATGGAGTGTGGCAGATATGAACCTTGACGTGGAGAGGCAGGCCACAACCCTTCGTTCAGTGACAACACATGCACGTGATCAAAATCCAAATTGCGTGTTTCAAGGACACCCATCACCTGAATGCCCTTCAACGGCTCGCCACTAAATGGAATTTTCTCCGCCCGCGCAATTTGCCGGAACAACTTTTGCAACATCACCAACTCCATCGATTCATTGTTGAGCAACGTTTGCAAGCGCGTGATGATTCGATGAAAATAAAAAGCAAATTCTTTGTCCATCAAACCCTGTACAGGGGAAGTCGCCACACGATTCACCACCTCCAGTAAGTATCCGATAAAATCTTCTTCCTTCACATTCCGAAAGAAGAACGCCATCAGTTCTCCTTTGGCCTGAAAAAATGGCTCATCCAGGTATACCTGATTATTCTTTGTAATAAAATCTTTCAATTCAATCACTACATCGGGAGCCAATGCATGCAAGTAAGGATGATTCAACACCGGAAGGATGTTGCGGTAATAAAATTCTTCTTTCCGCTTATTGCGATGCAAGTCAAACAAAAAATCAATCAACGAAAAGTAAGGGGTGCTCATCAACGGATAGCCCATCGTGACATTGATGGACTGAATACCTGCGGGAAGTGAATACAACAGGGGCATCAGTAAACTTTCATCCGGCAGCACGATGACATGACTCTCGCCATTTGCCAATAATTTTTGATCGATGAGTTGTTGCGCTAATAGCTTAGGCTGACCGGCTTTTTGCGGCACGCCATAAATATGCAATTGTTTGGGTTTGCTGAAGTGCGAAGTAGGCTCCGGTAGAAATGTTTTTCCTAACACCGGATGCTTTCGATATAAACGGAAGAAAGAACCCGCTTCACGATGATCGGCCCCTACATAAAATTCATCTTCATCCCAGAATACACGCGCCTGTTGATTTTCTACAAACCAACTCATTATTTTCTCTTCTGCCGTAGTGAGTGCATTGAACCCCGCGAAGATAACCGGTTGCTGTGCGGTTGCTTTTTCTTTTTGCAATTGCTCAGCTACATCTCGATGAATCATTCCCGCGTAAGCGATGCCATCTTGTTTCAAATGCTTTTGAAAATCCTGGTAGACCGGATAGAGATTTTGCCACAGCGACAAAAAACGCGTGCGTGTTTCTTCGGTGCTAAACTCTACACTTTGCCAGAACTCCTTGAGAAACTCCTTCTGTTCTTCAGTTAAGAAATCAAAATACTGATCTACTTCTTTCAGGTTGCTGATGTCGCGGAAAAGCCACTCGGCATTGACCATGTATTTGTCGAGTTCATCAAAATCGCGGAGCAACATCTCGCCCCAGTAATAAAACCGATCGATTTTTTCTTCGCTGCCGGTTACTCTTCTGAACGACTGATACAACCGAAGAATCAATTCGAGTTTATCGGCCTCCTGGCTGGTGGAATACGATTGAATGAGTTCTTCAATAGTAATAATGGTAGGCGCCCATCGCGGTGCATTCAAGTCCTTTGCCAGTTCTTGCTTGAAATATAAAGCCGCTCTGCGATTGGGGAACACCACCTTCAACTGATCCCAGTCCGGATATTCCACTTTCACCCGATCGGCCAACTCTTGTAAAAAACTCTTCATCTTACAGCGTAACTTCTACACAATTTTTTTCTTGCACATACACCAGGTATCCCTTCACACTCTTCCAACCCATTCCCATTAAAAGTTGCATGTATTCTTTTACCTGAGCCACATCTTTGTTCGTGGGGTCTCCGGTTTTATAATCCACCACATACGCACTCGTTCCGATCATGGCTACACGATCGATGCGTTTTTCAAAACCCTGCGTGGTTAACAACGTAGCTTCCATTTTGCATTGCGCTTGTGGATCAAAGCACGGTTGCAACTCCGGAAGATTTACCACCCATTGCACCAGCACTTCCAATTCACTTCGCTCCGATTCGCTGATCACACCTTGTTGCATCGCACGCTGCATAGCAGGTGTCACATCTTCTTTCGTTCGCACTTTAGAAAGGATGGCATGCAGGAAAATTCCATAGTTTATCTTCTCCCGCTTTTCATTAGGTGTAAAAAACTCCATGCCACTGGTGCGCACTTGCAAGCGATCCCGCCAAGGAGTGACCACATAATTTTTCAGCGACAAAATTTGCTGCGGAACATCCGTGGTATTTTTTAAAGGTTGAATCGTTCCAATCTCCAACTTCTTTTCCTGCGGCACCCACTGTGCATTTTGTTCTACAATTTCATAGGCCAATTGCCCTACGGTAGAGAACTTACCTTCCTTCGAACTTCGTTTATCCGGTGCGAAAGCGATTAACCCGGCTTCCGCACGGGTAAAAGCCACATACAATAAATTAAGATTATCCAGGTTCAGGCGTTGTGTCTCTTTCAGATAATCATCTTTAAAAACGGTCTTAGACAAATTACTTACATAGCGTATTGGCATGTATCCGGCTTCCTGTAAAAGCGGATGTTCGGATTTACACCACAACAACACTTCTTTAAATCCGGCACCTAACTCCCAATCTAAAAATGGAATGATGACATATTTGAATTGAAGTCCTTTGGCTTTATGAATCGTAATGATTTGAGCGGCATCCACCCCACCGGCTACCTGAATCGATTTTTTCTCACGATTCAATTCCCACCAAGCTAAAAACGATGTGAGGTCATTCTTCTCGCGTTGCGAAAATTCTTGAATGATATCCTGAAAAGATTGCAGGTAAATCACTTCTTCACCCACTGTTCCTAAATTAAAAATCTGGATGAGGTTCTCTACCATTTCAAAAAGTGGAAGAGCTGCCAACCGCTCGCGCTGCTGCATAAATGTCGGTGGCATCCACTTGTGGAACGCGGTGGTTTTTGAGTCGGTGAAGATTTCATTCCAATCGATAAATGCTTGTGTAGGCCATAGCTTCTGGTATTCAAATGCCAAATGGGCGCGTGCAATCTGATGGTTTGCATCTTCGAGCAGGCGCAGTGCGCTGAGCAATACCAACACACACGAAGCGCGGTCTACCATCAACGATTCGTTGGACACCACATCGTATCGGCAGTTTTCGATCGCTTCCGCGGAAGCGCGGTATTCCATAAACCGATTTGCAATTTGTTGCCCCTCGCGATTGGTACGCACTAAAAAAGCGATGTCTTTCAGTGGCACGCCTTTCTCTTGTAATTCTTCGATTAACCTGGGCAATCGCGCCAGCGAACGATCTAAAAATGAATCTTCATCGTCTTCTTCTTCCAAAAATTGTATGCGCACAAATCCCCGATCCGGATTCACAGCAACTTTCTGTTCGGCTTCCCGATATGCTTCTTTGGCAAACACCGACTCCGATTGTGCCGCAATGATCTCTGCTGCCGACTGAAAGAAATGATTATTAAAAGTGACTACCGCACCATCACTGCGGTAGTTGGTATCCAGCTCATGTGTAGCGGTGAGTGAGGGATGAATGTCTTTCTGCAATTGACTTTGCAAAATCGAAAGATCGCCACCGCGCCAGCGATAGATAGATTGTTTTACATCGCCTACAATCAGGCTGGAGTAGTTTTGAGCAAGGCCGTTTTGAATCAGTGGCAACAAATTCTTCCACTGCAAGCCGGAGGTATCCTGAAATTCATCCAACAAAAAGTGCCGATAAAATGAACCCACTTTTTCATAGATAAAAGAAGTATCCTGTTCGTTCATCAGCTTATTTAAAAACTGCGAAGCATCGGATAATAACATCAGGTTCTCATCGCTTAAATATTTGCGCTGTGTGCGTAATATATCTGAAATCAATCCGAATGAATACATATTGCGGATCACCGCAGAAACAGAATGATACAATTCTAAGTTCTGTTCGATATAGGAAACCAACTCCGCCAATTGCGGCTGCCATTTGTTCTTTGCATGCGATAGCACTACCTGAAAACGTGGTGATGATTTGTGCGGCCATTTGTCGGCATGAAGTACAATCTCTGAAACTGTATTGGAAGGAAGTATTACCTCTCGCGAAAGCTTTTTGATGTATGAATAAATCCCGGTTGATTTTCCACTGAAGTCATCGGATGTTAATTGCTGCGCTCCGATTTCATTTATCAGTTGTTCTGCCTTACTGAAGACGGTCTTTTCGATGGTATTTCGTTGGTCGCTTAGTCGCTTGCGAAACGATCTGAAAAAGCTTTTATCTTCTGTTACGTGCAATACACTTTCCTCGATGGCTTTAAAATCTTCTTTCTCAATTTTCTGTGCAAAGTCCAGCAGGGCTTTTCGCACATCCCAATCTTTGCCATCGGTGAGTTTCTCCATCGAAAATTCCAACAGCCATCCGCGCAAGTCGGCATTGGCAGACAACTGGCTTACCAGAATATCGATTACTTCTTCCATCACAAACGCGTTGTCTACCTCTAACCGGAAGTTTCCCAGCAGGCCTGTTTCGCGGGTGAAGGAACGTATGATGCGCTGGAAGAATGCATCGATGGTGCTGACGGAAAATTCAGCATAGCGATGAAGCAATAAGGTAAGTACCTCTTCGCTTCGTTTGCGGAGTTCGGCTGGCTTGAGGATGACACCGTCTTTGGCTTCCTCGCGAATAATTTCTTCGGCTAAGTCCTGGCTTTCTCCTTTGGCAAAATCGCTGAGATAACGAAGGATTCGATCCTTCATTTCCTGTGTACTTTTGTTGGTGAAGGTCATCGCCAGAATAAAGCGGAAGTATTCGGGGCGTTTGAGGGCGAGCCGGATATATTCGCGAGCCAGTATCCGTGTTTTGCCGGAACCGGCCGATGAGCGGTAAATGTGAAATGGAGCTGACAGAATGCTAGGGTATTAAATGTTCGATTTACGATTTTTTTTGGTGAGAATAAATTAAACATCTCCACCGTAAAAGATATTTTGATGCTGTGATTCGCATCGATAATTTTGTTACATTCGAGAAAGTGTATATGCGCAAACTCTACCTGCTTTGGCCTAAGTTTTACTATTCGTTTCCACTTCAGTTGTTGTTCAACAACATCCGCAGAAACATTGTGCTGATGCTATGCTGGATATTGCTGTTTGCGATGATGACGGGCAACTTCGGGAAATACCTGGGCATCCCCTACCTCTTTTTGGACCCCGAATACCTCAACCGTGTGAGCTTCACCAGCTTTTTTTGGATGGGGCTTTTATCGGCCGGTTTTGCGATGGCCTTTCATATTACCTGCTATATAGCGGATGGACATCGGTTTTCTTTTGTTGGAACATTGCCGCGCCCATTTCGCAAGTTTGTGATCAACAACAGTATCATTCCGGTATTGTTTTTAATTACCTACCTCTATCAGGCCATTCGGTTTCAAATTGACAACGAGCACTGCACTACCAGCGAACTAATCTGGCGATTGACGGGCTACTTTATAGGTTACATTTTCATGACGATTCTATTCTCGTTGTATTTCCGGTTTACCAATAAAGATATTTTTAAATACATGGTATGCCGAATTGACGAAAAGATCAAACAGAAAGTTACTGTGACGCGTGCCAGTGCCATGAAGAAGTTGGACATTGCACGCAAGAAGCAGGTGCGTGTAGATACCTACATTGGCAGTGACCTGCGTGTGAAGCCGGTAGAAGATCTTAACTTCTTTGATCGTAGCACCATCCTTCAGGTATTTGATCAGAACCATTTCAATTTGGTGGTGATCGAGTTGTTTATTTTTCTGATGGTTGTCTTATTAGGTCTCTTCAAAGATTATCCTGCCTTTCAATTGCCGGCTGCTGCCAGCTTCATGATTTTCCTCACCATCTTCGTGATGTTATTCGGAGCCTTTTCGTATTGGTTTGGCGGCTGGTCGGCTACAGTTGGGCTAGTGGTTTTCTTAACCATCAATTACCTGGTGGGCGAAGATTTCTTTACAAAAAAGTATGAGGCTTTTGGTCTTGATTATAGCGTGTTGGAGGCACCCTACAATGCTGAATCGATTCAAGCGCAGATTGACAGTGGGGCCATTGCGGAAGACAAACAAGCAACGCTCGTGCAACTTCAAAATTGGCGCAATAAGTTTCCCGCAGATCAAAAACCCAAAATGGTTTTATTGTGTGTGAGTGGCGGTGGCAAGCGTGCGGCCTTGTGGACGCTGAATGCATTGCAACACGCTGATAGTGTAACGCACGGAAAACTGATGCAAAGTAGTGTGCTCATTACCGGTGCATCGGGTGGATTGATTGGTGCCAGTTATTTTAGAGAGTTAAAGTTGCGTGAAGCGCTGGGCGAACCCATTCAACCCTACGCTGCTTTGCACCGTCAAAAAATCTCTACCGATAATTTGAATCCCCTTATTTTTAGTTTGCTGGCGAATGATCTTTTCGTTGGGTTCACCAAATTTAATTATGCCGACCAATGGTATCAACGCGACCGGGCTTACACTTTTGAAGATCAACTCAATCAAATTACCGAAGGGTTGATGGATCGTCCGATTCGCTCTTACAATGAATATGAATCCAAAGGGATTATACCCTTGATGATCTTAACACCTACGGTGATCAATGACGGTCGTAAGATGTACATCGCGTCTCGACCGATTTCATTTATGAATGCAGAATTGGAGAATTTCACTAACTATCATTCCGAAAAGGTAAGTGGTGTTGACTTTCAGCGATTCTTTAAAGAGCAAGGTTCTGAAAATTTACGCTTCTTATCTGCTTTGCGGATGAGTGCAACGTTTCCGTACATCACACCCAATACAACCTTGCCCACGGATCCTCCCGTTCAGATGATGGATGCGGGCATTTCTGACAACTTCGGTTTATCGGATGCGGTTCGATTTGTCTATGCTTTCAAAGATTGGATTGGTGAGAACACAGACGGTGTTGTATTTGTTTCCATTCGCGATTCACCGAAGCTGCACACTATTTCGGCTACTAAAGGTCAAACCATTATTGATGCGATTACGCAACCGATCAGTTCGGTGTATAACAACTTTGAAAACTTTCAAGACATCACCAGCGATTTATTAATTGGCCAGGCACACTCGTGGTTGAAGGCGCCTATCGAGCGTATCGACATTCAATACCAGGCAGAGAGTTATGTTGATTTGTTGCAAGGCATGGATAGTATTCGTCAAAACAATGCGCGTGCTTCGCTAAGCTGGCGATTGACTACCCGTGAGAAAGAAGGCATTGTGAGCACGATTCATTCTGAAAAAAATGAAGCGGAAGTTGCCAAACTGAAATTATTATTAAGCGCTGCACCGAAGTAATCACTCGTTTGACTTCTACCCTATTTCCCCATGAAAAATCTTATTTTCATAGTTGAAGATGATCTTACGCAGCAAAAATTGTTGCGCTATCATTTTGAAGAAGGACTGGGGACGTATGAAGTAAAATGTTTTACAAATCCGGATGACTTGTTAGTGCACCTGGATGAAAAACCTTTTGCGGTGGTGTTGGATCATTTTTTTGCCGATCGCCAGGAAACGGGCTTACATTATCTGAGTTTAATCAAAAAGAAGAGCCCTGCTATTCCGGTGATTTACCACACTACGTTGGTGGATGAAGCTGTGAAGGCGGAAGCGTTGAAAAAAGGTGCGGTGGAATTTATCAATAAAGACATGGCTTCGCTGGTGCGCTTGCGGACTGCGCTGGATGCCATCCATGAAAAGAAATCAAAGAAAGGTTTTTTGGGAAAGTTGTTTGGGGGGTAGTTGATACACATTGATAGACGATCATCCAATCGCTTTGTCTATCTTCATTAAAACTTTATTTCAGTTTTGATTGGATACCAATGGGAATCACATCGGTTAATTCCAGTTGCAAAACCATTCCCGCCACAGCGGCCTTGTATTTCTTAAAGTGTTCTGTTTGAGTATGTAATTGATATGCATCGGTACTGGCATACGTTTCTAAAATCGTAATATGATAAGGACTTTTCTTATCCTGCACGGCTGCGTATGCTAAAACACCTTTCTCCTGTTGCAGGGCCGATTGCATCTGCTGTTTCAAAGCGGTGAGGTACGCGTCCAGCTTCGTGCTATCGACTGTAATTTTAGCGATGCGCATGTAGGTTGTTTCGCTTTGCGCTGATAGGTTTGTTGTGTTGATCATTATGATTGTTGCTGTAAGCAGGAAGAATGCCAGGTAATTTGATGGTGGTTGTTTCATCGAATCATGATTTGGTAAAGGTGAGTAATTGCCACGATGAGTGGAGCACTCTACCGCCAATCGCAACATATACGAAGGTAAAATTTTAACCGAAACTACTGAAAGCCCTGCTCGAGAAAAATAGGGAATCAGGAGAATTTATTGTAACGCTACGCCTAATTGAGGTGGCAGGGCGCACCGTTTGTTGAACAGACCCCCAAACCGGAGTTGCGGAGCCAGTTTACAAGGTTACGGAGCCAATTCACAAAGTTACGGA
>JAJTHV010000401.1 GCA_021300095.1 Flammeovirgaceae bacterium
ACGACCATTATGTGCTAGCCAGGCATTGATCAGCGTACTTCCGTATTTATCGGGCAACACATCCGACAAAAGCCCCGGCAATCCTTTGAATGATGTGTTTCGAAGTTCTGGAAAGGAAAAAATGGTTTGAGATGATTCAATTGGCATTTTTATCGGTGCTATGTCCCATGCGTTTTCAGCAAAGGCGGGATCAAATTCAAATGATGCCACACCCGTTTCTGAATCCCAAGCCACTGCACCGACACGTTTTTTCCAAAGGTGGATGAATGCCGTTGTTATCATTTACCAGTCTGATTGTTTGTCATTTCTTTTATCCTTCCCCGATCGCTTTTTTGGCCTGGCGCGATGGCGTTTGCTTTGTTCCAGCTTCGCCAGTTTCATGGGACTTATTTGTGTAGGTAGCAGGAATAGGTTGAGCACATGAAATTGTTCAAGGCATCGGAGCAGACGGATCAATGTTGCTATAGTTCCTCCACTACCTTTTTCTATACGAACCAACGTCATTCGCTGAATTCCGGCAGCAATTGCTACATCTTCCTGTGTCTTGTTCTGCCTTAGCCTTGTCTCACGGATAAATGTTCCCAGTACCTCCAAAATGGCAGAATCGCTCATTTGATAGGATATATTGATGCCATTTTCGATCAATAAAGACATTTTTTCTTGATAATGATATTAATTTAGATCAAATATACTAATTAATTAATGATTAAAAAATAATACATTATAGGGTTAAAAACTAATTATAGATATAATTTACAATCATTAAGAAATCAGATGTCTCACGAAGGGAGCATCGGCATTTTGGAACCAAAGAGATTAACCTAAATAATATGGCTAACAAGAACATCAATGCTCTTTCAACCAATGAAGAAGATAAAGACCTCATTGAGGAGGGATTAGTCCAGAAAGGTTTGATAGGCTATATATCCATTACCCCTCGGTCGGGTAGCATTAATTGCATTACTCTGAAAATAACGTTTAAAAATGGTACTGACTATTTGTACACTACCGATATAGCAAGAGAAACGCTGACTAACTTAGAATATAAAAATGCTGGAAGTCTTGGTGCCGTGTTTACTACAAGACTACCAAATACATTGAGGTTGTATCGATTCTTTCATAAAGGTAAGCTCGAACATTTACTTACAACACGACCAAACCGTGAAGAATTAATCTCAAAAGGCTATAGAGATGAATCTGAAGGCCAACCTATATATTTGTTTGATCGACAAGTTGATGGTTCTCTTCCAGTGTTTTTTTATACAAATTCTGAGTACAGCCCAAAGGAGTTTGTTTTTAAAAGCGGAAATACTATCCGGAGTGAAGCCTTTTCTCTGGCAGATGCTCAAATCGAATTGGTGGATATTCTAGAGGACAACTTCGTAAGTAAAGATCAGTATACCGTTATTATCGATGATCAATCTATTAAGGTCTCCATTAATGATACTCTAAATAATTTTTACGTTAACCTACAAGAGAACAAAGAATATTTCACGATTAACAGTAAGCCATCTGCAAGTCAGAGTGACTATATCGTTCACGATATTAGTTCGTGGATTAATGTGGTTCACGAATTTCAGCTTTGGATTGATAGAGTCAAGAGTGAGCTTGAACCTGGTAAGAATATCCTAGACCTAAACAAAGCTAAAGGAATCCGTTATTTAGAGGGATCTACTGATTTTGAATTCAGGAATGACAATGTTAATCCCGTTCTCAATGTTGAGACTCAAGCGTCAATTTTTTTAAAGCTCATTCAGAGTATAAAGAAAAGTGAAACGGGCCTACTGATGGGGCTATTTGGTCGTTGGGGTCGTGGTAAAACTTACTTCTGGAAGGAACTCAAGAAGATACTTGCTGAGTCTAAAAACGTGAGCTACACCACAGTTGAATTCCATGCCTGGAAGTATCAGGACACACCTGCATCATGGGCATATTTGTACGAGCTATTTGTTTCGTGTTATTACAAGAAGCCAAGACCCTTTGCCCGTATGAATTTTTGTTTTTTGAACAGGGTAAAATTGAATATGAAAAGATTGGGCTTGATAAAACTTTTAATAGGTTTCATGTCTCTCGTTTTCGGATTTATCTGCGTATTCTTTTTCGATTTACAGTTCAAATGGAATTTGATGGTGAGTATTATTTCAGTTCTTAGCTTATCCACGTTTTTGTCAATGATCATTTACTATTTCAGTTACTCGGGACGAGCTAAAGAACTATTTAAGACCTATTGGTCGGAGGTTAGCTTTAAGGAGCTATTAGGTATACAGGCTGAGATCCAAAAAGAGCTTCGCTTATTGATGGAAGCTTGGATTTCAAATAAGAAAGTAGGGCAAGAACGATTAATCCTTTTTGTGGATGATATTGATAGATGTAGCGAGGATCGGATTATTCAGGTTATTGATTCGTTAAAGGTAATGATAGATGATCCTGTCATTTCCGATCGACTTATTGTTATTGCAGCTATTGATGAAGCGGTGCTCAAACGGGCTATCAAAAGTAAATACTTTGAAAGTGTCAATCTTGACTTAAGCCTCGATGGAGAAGAAAAAAAAGAAGTACTCAACAGTCTATGTAAGGAATATATGGACAAACTCTTCATAAGCGGTTTTAAGCTTGGGAATCTGTCGGAAGATCAGAATGAAGAAATATTTAGGAACTTGGTTAAGGACAAAGCTTTCATTGAAACATCCGATTCGACATCGAATCAAAATGTTGCTATAGGAAACGAGAAAAGTCAAACAAGTGGTGCTGCAAGAGATAGTTCTACTTCGGGGGCGAGCTCGGTTAAATCTGGAGCTAATTCCAATTATGAATATATCTCATTTATTCCAAAAGCTGAATTCGAAATTATGAGCTATGAACTCGACTTCTTAATCAGGGCAGTAAGGAAATTTTCTAATGCAACGCCTCGCGCAATCCGAATCTACTATTATCGCTATCTCTTGGCTAGGTTTTTTAAAGATATCATAATAAAGAATGATTCCATTATTTATAGTGAATGGCATAACAATCAGGACGGTAAGACAATACTTCCATTACTCATGATTGAGTATTCGACTAAAAAACAACACGAAGATTTGTTGAGAGAGATTGCTAAATGGGAGGAATCGCCCAATGAGATTGCTGATGTTGTGGTATTGGGAGAAAGTTATAAACCTTCACGTGGTCTATATGTATCCTTACTCAAGATCATTGAAATTGTTGTCCCATATTGATGTTTATTTGAGAGTAAGGTTTAGTCAAAATGACTATGTAAGAAATTACGATTTTAAACGCCTTGATCAAGGTGAAAATGTAGTTTGCAAGCCGGAACGTTAAACAAACGGTATTAGACTTAATCTACAGTCAAAATAATAATAATAATAATAGAACATATTTAATATGGACTACTCCACCGTCACACTTTTCGCCAAATTTCTCGGTTGGTCTACGTTGCAACTAGGTGCGAGTTTTTAAAAATCAAGATATAAATCGGACTTGTTCGCAGAGAATATTCGGAGGTACTTCAGCAATCTGAAAGGATATGTTGCAGAAAATGACATAAGCAGAGCGATATATCAATAAAATTAGGGATTTTATGATATGTCAACTATTCCGGCATCTAATATTGTTTAGTGTAATTACTTTTGCTTTCCGAAAAAGTTAGAAATGTACCAGCACTTTAAATATTCTACCGCCTTACTCAGCCACGACACCCACGATCAGCGCTTTAAAATTTGTGCGTTGTTGAAGAGGGAAGTGTAACTTAACGTAGTTATGGATATCTCTTCACGATGAACACTCGCCTCTATTCAAACCATTTTTTTCTTCTTTTTTTAGGCGGACTAGCAGGAGGCTGCGCCTGGCTAGTACATCCTGTTTTTGTGGTGTTGATGTGGTTACCCTTGTTATGGGTAGAGAAAAATTTTAGAGAAAATAACAGCCCTCAAAAAATTGGGCGACTAAAATATTATTCTTCACTTTTCAAAAGGCTATATGTATTCTTCTTTACCTGGAATACAATGGCCGCGTTTTGGTTAGTAGTCATTAATACCACTGGTGGTGTTTTTGCCCTTTTGGTAATTCCGGCTTTAATGACCTTGCCGATTTTACTTTTTCATTTACTGAGTTTTAATACATTACAAAAGGGCCTGATTTTTATTAGCTGTTGGCTTGCCTATGAGTTTCTTCAACATCATTGGGAATTGGCTTGGGTATGGCTTACGTTGGGTAACTCTTTGGCTTCGGTTCACTACTTAGTACAATGGTACGAATACACGGGAGTTTTGGGCGGAAGTCTTTGGATTTTGGGGGCATCGGTTTTATTGTTTGAATCGTGGCAGCAAGCGGAGAACCGTATGGCATATGTTGTGGCACTAAGTACGTGGCTGCTATTGCCTGCATGTTTTAGTATATACCTGTATGTTACTCATGTGGAAGAGGGAATAGAAACTAAAATCGTTGTGGTTCAACCTGACTTTGATCCGTATATAAACAAAGTGATAGAAGATCCCGCCTACATTTCGATTTATCATCAAAATCTACGGCTAGCGGCATTAGCAAAAAGCAAGACCACGGAAAACACTGATTTGATACTTTTTCCCGAATCGTCCACCAGTACTTTTTTAGACGAAGAAACCTTAGTAACTACGAGCAATTGGCCGCTCGATTTTAGGCAGTTGGTGGATACATTAAAAGAGTTTTCCTCAACCGATCTCTTGTTGGGTATTAACACCTACACGTTAGTAAATGAATGGCAGAAAGATGAGCCGACAGTTATTCAATCAAAAAGCAGGAATTTTTTTTATCAAGGTCATAATTCTGCATTATTTTATCAGACCGATTCCGTGAACCAGATATATCATAAATCTATTTTGGTTCCGGGGGGTGAGATGTTCCCATTTTTGCCATTGTTCAAAAAGATTTTTTTCTTCTACGACTTTAAAGACATTACGACTCCGCAAAAAGAACGAATTGTTTTTAAGCAAACGGATAGCATCAAATTTGCACCCCTGATTTGCTATGAATCTACCTTTGGCGAATATGTGGGTGACTACATTAAAAAGGGTGCCACTATACTCTGTGTCATGACCAACGATGCCTACTGGCAGGGAACACCTGAGCCACAGCAACACTTGATGATCGATCGATTGCGAGCTATTGAATACCGAAGAAGTATTGCACGCGCTTCGCATCATGGGCATTCCGGATTTATCAATCAAAAAGGAGATTTTGAACAGCTAACAGCCACTCAAGTGCAGGTAGCTGTAAGGGGAGATTTGCACGCAAACAATACGGCCACTTTTTATTTGCAGCATGGCGATTTTATAGGCAGGGTGGCCTTATTTCTACTTTGTATTTTACTTGGTGCGCGATTAATAGCACTTGATCACAAGCGAGTGGCATAACGAATACTACTCAAACTCATTCTTTCTTTTTGGCCTTCAACTCATTTGGTCATTTTCATTGTCAAAGTTAAATCCTGACAATCCGAAGGATTCGTAAGCGAATCGACTAACTCTTTCCTGAGTTCCTCGCTGGGACACCCGTCATTGGTTTTAGATGCTGAATAATTTTAACAGGTTTTGTTGTTCGGTGTTAGGCAGGTATAGTCTTGATTCCTTTTGCT
>JAJTHV010000108.1 GCA_021300095.1 Flammeovirgaceae bacterium
TAGTCATATTTACTTCCAATCGGAATCTGAGTTCCGTTTTTAAGAATAATCTCTTCGTGGGTTTTCTTTTCTATCTCGCTTTTTTGAATGATGAATGATTTATGAACTTGAATAAATCCGCTGGCAGCGAGACGATCGTTGAGTTCCTTTAACGAAGAGTAACAAATAATCGGGTGAGCTTCATTTTTGACGTAAACCTTTACATAGTTTCCCATACTTTTCAAATACAGGATTTCCTGCACGTGTAAAGTAATCATCTTACGTTCACTCTTCAGTTCAATGGTTTCTACTGCGTTTCTTTGAGGGGCATGCTCTAGGTACATCTGTGCTTTCTGGTAGGCAACTTTTAGTCGATCCAATAAAATCGGTTTCTGTAGATAATCAACTACATTGTTTTGATACGCTTCAAAGGCATACTCTGTATGTCCTGATGTGATAATCGTAGCAGGTCGGATAGGCAGCACCTGCAGTAATTCCATACCGGATACGAGGGGCATTTCGATATCGAGCCACAGTATGTCAAAGTGTTTACTCTTGAGTAAATCAATAGCCACCTTGCCATTGTAGGCATGGCCATCAATGCTGAGCCCCTCAAATTGACTTAAAAGCGAGTTAAGTACGAGGTGAGCTTCGAGGTCGTCATCCGCTATTAAGCAACTGTAAATTCGTTGTCCCATAGATTGAGTTGTAAATGATAAAAGTTGTCGACTTGTGATGCATTTAATTCAAACTTGTAATTGTAAAGTTCGAGTCGTTTACTCAAATTTTCAATCCCAATTTTAGTTCCATGAATACCGCCAAACTCTATGTTAAAACTATTCTGTACGTGTAGGAGAATCTTGTCGCGTTCAAAATTCCATTGAATCTTCACGGATGGATTCTCTGATCCGGCTGCATACTTCAGCGCATTTTCGATGGGAGGGAAGAAAAGTAACGGAGGTAAGTATCGGCCCACAAATTCGCCAATGACCTCAAAAGAAAGATCCAGCTGATTCGTTTTTGATTTTTTGAATTCGATATACCTTTTTACAAATTCAATCTCATCCGCAATGTTTACTTTTTCGAGCCTGGAAGATTTAAGTTGATAATGTAAGAGGTAGGAGAGCTCGGCAATCTTATCCGCAACCAGTGCTGGCTTAGTAAGCGCAATACCGTATACACTATTCAATGCGTTCAACAAAAAATGCGGATTCGTTTGATCTTTTAAATAGCTTAATTCTTTACGAATATGAGATGCTTCGACTTTGGCGATGACCATTTTATTGACAGTTCTTTGATATGCCAAAATAAAAATACCCGTAGCAATAACGATGCCTCCGATCAGTGCAAATATCCAACGCTGCCGCACGTTAGACTGTTCTCGCAGATGCATGGTTTCTTTTAATGATTGGATTTCGGCTTCGTTTTTCATTAGCTGGTATTTTGCATTTAGCTTTGCTGCTTCCACCCGTTTATTGGTACTGTAAATACTATCGGATAACTGAACAGATAGTTGCAAGTATCGCAACGATTGGGGCAAATCATTAATCTTGGCAAAACTCTCGCTCAGTTTTTGATAATTATCTCGTGTGAGTTCGTTCAACTGTAATTCCAAACATAGCTTAAGACTCTTTTGCAATAACTGGATCTCTTCACGTGCCGGCAGCATCCCTTTATGGAAGAGAACCATATAATTATAAGCATACGCCTGACCTTCCAAATCATTTGCTTTCAAAGAATATTCCAGTGTTTTTTCTATTCGTTGGATGGCAACTTCTTTTTTGCCCAATTGATAACTGGCATAGGCTGCATTCAGTAGTGCAATCGAGCAGCCGACATCCTCATTTCGATTCTTATGTATTTGATAAGCAAGCATTGCGTATCGTTCGCCTTCTTTGAAATTACTCTTGTTAATTTGTACGAGCGATAAATTAACGTAATCCGATGCTAACCCCGCTTCATTATTCCGGGCGGAATCAATACGCATCGCCTTTCGCAAATAATCATTGGCTACCTCATTCTCACCCATTTGATAGTAAGTTAGCCCTAGATTGCTAAACCCTACAGCCCTGTACTTACTGCTGTTGATCAGGTCAGCCTCCTTCAGAATGCCAAAACCGGACTGGATGGCGTCTACAAACATTTGCCGTTCATTATATACATGCCAAAAGTCGATGTGTGCCTTAATGATGCCGACCTTGTTATTGGTTTGGCTTGCCAAAAGAAGCTGTTCTTTCGCCAGAACTAAAACACTATCTAAATTGGAATACCAGTAGGTAAATGCTTGATCGTTTAATTTTCGGAGAGCAGCAGAATCTACATGCGTTTGTGCGAAAGCAGGTAGATGAGAAAGTAAAAATAAAAAGATGAGAGCTTTGTGGGGGAGAGGAAACATTCTAAAATTAGGTTTCAATCATTCGATTTGAAGTATGTTGATAGATTAGTAAATCATCTTAATAAATAATTACACGAAATCAGCAGGAAATAACCTTCTATTTATCCTGTAAAATAAAAAATAGAATCTACTTATAGCCAATTGGCTAATAAGCATGTACTATTTTTTGGGTTTTTGCATTTTTTTGATCTTATTCAAGACGTACCCTTGGTTGGTGATCTATGGAACTCCCTATTTTTCAGTGAAATAGCAATGGAAGTGGACCCAAGAAAATGTGGCGAATTTTTAGAGGTGCTCTTGGGGCGCTTAAAAGTTCGTAAAGAATGGAAACGTTAAACTAACTCCTGAAAAGAAACTAAGTTCTTCGATAGTTCCGATTCGACCAAAGCTATTTCGCTATGTGGTACTTTGACAGTATTGGCAAGAATCTGCTCAATGACCAAACGCTCGGTCTTATCCACTGCCCAATCAATTTCGGAGACAATGTACATCCAAGCCAGCGACCGGATCTGATACTTCGTGGTGAGCCGATTGAGGCTTGAGATGCAGAGGTCTGTTAACTCAGGTTTTGATAACAACCGGCAATTCTCAAATTCCGCTTCCAACATTGCTTCAGCGAGGCCCTCCAGTTTCATAATTTGTTTTCCCACTCGCAATTCGCTTTCCGTCACATCGCCATCAGCATGAATCATCAGGTAATACAATCGGCAAATGGTTTGAGCATATTCCATGTAAATACGAGCAGATTATTAAACTTGATTAAATCAAATGCATTAAATAGGAGCCATCTCCGGCACGTACGGTTGATAATTCAGGTTATTCTCACGGGCAATTTTGGCAATGGCTTTTTCACTAAGCGGTTTTTCGAGCAGCCCTTTTACAAAAGGATAATGAGTAGCTTTCAAAGCATCTGCCGGAGTAAACCAATGAGATGCTAAATAGATAGGAACTAAGGGTTGTAGTTTATTCAGTTGATTTAAGATCGACCAACCGGTTACCGTAAGTAAATCTTTGTTGACTATCATAAACACGGGTTTAGTTTCAGTACCCCCAAACTTGTCGGCCAGTTCTTTGGAAGATGTAATAGACACGACATGTACAGCGGTGAGGAGAGTTGTAAGCAACTTGATAAATATCAATTGATCAATCTCATCGTCATCTAGAATAAATATCTTGTTCATCGATTATAATAAATGTTTGAAAAATAATGTTTTCAGCAACTGGTAGACTAATGCAACAACGCCAGCAAGCGCAAGCCATTTGAATACACGGATTTTCAACTGGTACTGGTGTTTCATGAATTCGATTTACCGGTTAAAGGTAGGGTAGGAATCGTTTTTGACAGAAAGACCTTTCTCTTTTTATTTCAACTAGGTTCACATCAGTAGAAGTTGAATAGTAGAAATTACGTTTATACAAACTTCGTTCATATAAAATAAATGCAGACGGTGGTTACTCCTAACCGTTTCACGTTACTTCGTGAAATAAATTATGAAGTATGCCATCTTTGTTTAGCGAATTGGGTCTTTTTAAAACGAAAAAAGCAGAGGTTGTTATGGTCCTTGATCGTTATGGCAAACCAAGACCTGATTTAATCGACTATGTGAACCAAAATTTTCCGGATGAAATAGAACATGTTCGAAGAAAGAAAGATAGTCTAACGGTATTGATTGAACTGCAGGAATACACGCTTACTTTAGAGTCACTTGTGAAGATTAAAATGAGTTAGTACTCTAAATTGACTAAATTAGTTTTCACGGCCTATTAGGGTTCTATCGCGCTCGATCAGGTATTTCATGCTGTCTAAAGCCAGATAGATTCCTTTGCAGTAATTTCCTTCACTGAACTGTGGTGCGATAATATTTCGATTGATACGGGAAGCGATACAATTGGGCGCTGTCAAAAATGCGGTCAGCTTATTCAATTTTCGATAAATACTCACTTTCCTTTTTGATCTTTTCTGCTTTTTTGTATTTGATGATTGCGTATGTCAGAGAAGAAAGACAGATTATCTTCCAGATAATACCTCGCAACAGTGTAGTCCAATCAATCAAAGCCCCAAGAATATAAATGGTCAGAAGCAAACCCAACGCTAAACTTAATATTTGCATTGGACTCTTCACAACCAGATACCCTAACACGATGAATCCAACACCCAAGAAAAGATTCAACGCCATTGCAAGAATGTCCTCTGACATTAATAAGCCTAATACGCATGTCACAATACCAATCGTATATAAAATACTTTGTGCGTTCTTAATACTGCTCGTTGCATCTCCAATTTCTCCGGCTTTTAAAACTTGACGTGCAATAAAAGAAGATTTCTCTTGGTCCGTTCCCGTAAATGGATATCCGCACTTCGAACAAGTAACAATAGTTTCCGGATATTCAGATTGACAATTAGGACAGATCATTGGTTGTTGATTTTTGATTGAAATTTAACTCAGTCAATTCACTATTCCTAAATGGTTTATAACTTTTGAGATACTTATAGATCCTTGGCAACATGAGAAAGGGCCTTAAAACTTTCTTAAAAATAATTTCATCTCGGTTATGGAATTAGGTAGGCGGCTGCATCTGTCTAGTAAATAAACTTCAAACCGTATGAAAAAATCAATTACTCTCTCGCTTCCGCAGGCGTGTGCCGAGCAGTGGAGCCGCTTTACACCTACCTCTCAGGGAGGAATGTGTGGATCATGCCAGAAAGAAGTGGTGGACTTTACCACCATGAGCGATCAGCAAATCATAGCCTACTTCAGTCAATCTACGGGCTCTACTTGCGGACGATTTCACGCCAATCAATTAAAAACCTATTCAGCAGTTGCACCTGTGGTCGTCAAACCCGGTTGGATGTTTTTACGAGCAGGGATGCTTGGTTTGTTTCTGGCACTTTTACCCAATCCATCTGACGCTTTGCCTCCGGTTTCTAAAATAACACCACAAAGCTACTTAATGAGATTTGTCGATCTTTCTTCCCGACAAACCTTACCTAAGTCAGTGCTGCGCGTAACCGGCAAGATTACATCAGCTGAAGATGGTGCCCCGATGGTTGGGGTAAATATTGCACTAAAGGGAACAACCCTTGGAACAGTCAGTAACGAGAAAGGTGAATTTTCATTTGATCACGAACTGCAAGAAGGAGATGTGCTGATATTTAGTTACATCGGTTTTAAAACATTCGAGCAGGCAGTTTCTGCCGGATCAACTTCCATTGCTGTGATCATGCAAACCGACTTCGAAATAATTTTAGGTGAGGTAGTTGTGGGTCAGGTGTATGCCGAACCACCTGCTACCGGATTTCAAAAGTGGTGGACAAAATTCAAGAATATTTTTTGATGAAAAGTTGGTGTAGTTGGATAGGGGTGATAGGGGTCTGCCTGACGGCAGGCCTCTTTGCACAAACTCCAGATGATCCTACACACGATTACCATCTACCCGATAGTGTTGCGGCTCACTACTTGAATCATTCATTGGCAGATGCCCGCACCCTCGCACTAAAACTCACCACACCTTTTTCCGGTGAGCACCAAAAGTATCGTGCTATTTTTCGTTGGGTGTGCGCCAATATTCGGAGCGATTATTCCCTCTATGCAAAAGTAAAACAAATGCGCAAGCGCTACTCGTCCGACCCAACAGCCTTGGCTATTTGGAATCAGAAATTTAACCATGAGTTGTTTGAACAATTGCGTAAAAAGAGAAGTACTGTGTGTACAGGTTATGCTTACCTCATTCGTACGCTCGCGCAACATGCAGGCATTCGATGTGAGATCGTGGACGGCTATGCCCGCAACAGCCAATCCAATCTTGGAGGTCCTGGTATTGCCAATCACAGTTGGAATGCTGTGCGCCTCGACAGCACTTGGTATTTGAGCGATGCAACGTGGGCCAGTGGTCAGGTGTACGGGCCAGAGGGATTTTACATTCCACATTTTGAGGAATTATACTTTTTAGTCGCGCCTGAATCGTTCGCACGCAGTCACTATCCATTAGATACAGCCCAATTGTTTCATTCTAATAAACAATCGCTTTCGGATTTTTTACACGCTCCCTTGGCGTATGCCGCTAATTATAAATATAGATTGGAACCGGTATCGCACCCATCATTTTTTATAATGGTAAATAAAGATGATGCCGTTCCATTTGTGATACAGAAAGTAAGTAATAAGTCCATTCAGCAATTGACTTTGCAAGCGAATGACGATGTGATTGTCTTCTCGGAACGCGGTTGCGAAAATGCAGTAAGAAATTACCAATGCACCTACAAATTCAATAGGCGAGGCATGTCGGTTGTTCATGTAGTGGCAGACGGGCATCCGGTGTTTAGTTACCGGGTGAAAGTGAAGTAGAGATGTGATAATACTTTAGTGGTTCAGTACCAAAGGATCGGCAATTCTTTCTAAATTTGTTGTAATCACAAACAAGAATCTGTCTTTTTGCCAACAATCGATTACGATATCCAATCTGAAAAGCAAATAAGAACGAAAGCAGAATTAGAGAGAAGAAGAAAGCAGAGATCCTTCTCAAATTCAAAAACTATGAAAACAAGAAAATCAGGCAGATTATTCAAGACTCGAACAGTTATACAGATTATGCCATAGAAGCTGCGAGGGAGATTTTGGAGAAGAGAAAATAAATCTGAATTGTTGCTATAATGAACATTGCGTAAATAATTTGTTTTCTTAAATTTATTCAAATTCATAGAAAATCTGAGGTGCCTCAAATTTTCTACGGAGTGAATAAAACCTTACCCAACCTATACCTACAATTTTCTATGATAAGCAGAGAAGAGCAACTTAAGTTTTGTAAAATTTGTAAGAATCAAAAATTTGATTTTCAACATGGCGTGATTTGCGGGCTAACTGACAAACCAGCTGACTTTCAAGAGACGTGTCCATCCTTTAACCCAGATATGGCATTGAAAGCAGAGATGGATATGAAACTTGAGCAACAATCGGTTATCATTCGAAGGGCCAGTCAGAACAAGCGATTTGCCAATCATGTACTGGATACTATTTTCTTGTTTGTTTTTGCTTTTATATTTACCATCGGTGTAGGAATTGTTGTTGCAATCGTAGCACCCGACATGTTATCTATATTCGATGAGGATAGCTTTCTGTTAAATTACCTCTTAACGTTTTGCGCTGGAACAATCTATTATACCGGTTTTGAGTATCTAACGGGTAGAACCATTGCTAAATTTATCACCCGTACAAAGGTAGTTACCGATAAAGGAGGTAAGCCTGATTTTCAAAGTATTCTGGTGCGCTCCATGTGCCGGTTTATTCCCTTCGAAGCATTTTCATTTTTGGGCGATGGTGCGGCAGGTTGGCACGATACAATCTCTAAAACAACCGTCATCGAAGAAGAGTGAAATAAAACGCAGTAGTTTCTTATTCGTATTTTGCAATTAAAAAAGTCTCACTACGAATCATGAATGAGAAAGAAGCCACTCACATCAGTAAATTTCTAAGTCTTGTACTTCGGCATCAACCGGAGACCATCGGTATTCAATTGGATCAGAATGGATGGGTAGGAGTGAAGGAACTCATTGATAAGGCAGTGCAGCATGGAATAGACATTGATCAATCCAAGCTTGACTACATCGTAGAAAACAACTCCAAGAAGCGGTTCGCCTACAACAGCTCTGGCGATCAAATCAGAGCGAGCCAGGGACATTCTGTTTCAATTGAGTTGGGGTATCAAAGCCAAGTGCCACCGGATGTTTTATACCATGGCACCGGAGAAAAGTCAGTGAGCTCGATTCTGACTACCGGATTAGAAAAAAGAAGCCGCCAACATGTGCATCTTAGTAAAGATATAGAAACGGCTATACAGGTGGGGCAACGCCATGGAAAACCGGTAGTTCTAAAGGTGCATGCCTACCAAATGCATGAGGATCATTTTATCTTTTATATTTCCGATAATGGCGTGTGGCTTACAGATCAAGTGCCTGTGAAGTATTTGTCCCTGCTTGAAGAGGTAAAGTAGATACTTGGATTCAAACCATTTCTATGGAAAAACTACTGCGGTTTATCTCCAAAGACATTCAAAATATAACCTTCGAGGAATGGCTGAAAACTAAACCAAAAGATTTGCAATTACTAGCAACACAATGGTATCAACAATTGCAAACCTGTGGTCCGGATGTGATGGTGATCTTTCATGATGATTACCCGATCGCGTGCGTGGAAAATGTACCGTTTGCCTATGTAAATGTGTACACAAAACATGTCAATGTGGGCTTCTTTTATGGAGCTTTCTTTTTTGATGAACATCAGCTGTTGCAGGGGGCGGGCAAACGTATGCGCCACATAAAAATCACCCCCAATCAGCCTTCTATTGATCCGATGATCAAACCATTTCTCCGAACAGCCTATCTGGATATCAAAAAACGTATGAACGAAGCCACGGAATAAGTGAAGGTGCAAAATTGATTGTGAAGATTATTCTTCTAATTTTACTTTCAATCCGATCATCCTATGCATTTTACAACGTATACGCTCCGAGATAGACGAATTTTGTTTCTTGGCTTGATTTATTTGTGTTGCTCAATTTCATCTTGGTCTCAGATTACGGGTACAATCTTGGATTCCAAGAATGGAAAACCATTGGAAGGTGTTGAGGTATTCATTAATCAATCTACCGTCAATTTCATTACAGATAAACAGGGTTTCTTTCAGCTTACAGAGAATATTCCCCAAGGATATGTGGATATTATTTTGTTTAAGAAAGGATATCGTTTGTTTCAATCTTCTTTGCGAACTGAGCCCGGACGTATGTATAAGTTGAACCTTGCGATGGAACGTGCCACCAAAAGAACCGCGTTGCTTTGGAAGCTTGTCTTCTGATCAAGCCAAACTGATCTCCACGGATGTACGAAACCGTGCTCGCAAAGAATCATCTCCGGAATTTCCAATCACCATCGAAAACCATTTCCTGGGGTACAGGCTCATCATCTATTCGAATCCGCTTACGTGGAATGGAGCATTTGGCGTTCCTATGCGATTTGAATATTTGCCTGCCAATGGACTGCTGGAAGTAAAATTGCGTGAAGAAAACAGAAGGAACTGCTATCGTGGTTCGTTGCGGCATTTCTTAGAATCTTTGGCGAGTAACCGCTCAGCAGAAGAAGGCTATCAGATTCTGAAACAGGATATTCCAATTCCGGGATCCTCTCTTTTGGAGCCCTCTTCTATAAATGGATATTTCCGAATGAGTGCAACGGAAAAAGTATCGATTCATTTTCAGAAGCAAACATCGATTCTTCAATTGGCCGGCTCAGTTGACTTTAGCAACACAGGCCGGTTACTCAATTCGAAATCGATGATGATACAAGGCCCCATGGCTACAACGGATTTAGGCAAAAGCCTTCCATTGGAATACAAAGAATTGAAAGATATTGATAACGAAATAATAGATGCGCTTGGAAGTATTTATGAGAGTGTTTATCTGCACACCGACAAGCCTTACTATTATCCTGGTGAGCCAATTTGGTTTAAAGCATACATGAACTATTACGATCCGGAGTTGCGCAATTCGATTAGTAAGTTGTTGTACGTGGAACTGATTAGTCCTTCGAAAGATATTCTCTTTCGGAAACAACTGGCACTGGACAGTGGCTTTGCCGCCAACGATTTTATTCTTCCGGATACATTGAAGCCGGGAACTTACTTTCTGCGCTCATATACGCATTCTATGCGAAATTTTGGAGAAGCAAATCTATTTGTAAAACAATTGCCTGTTTTGCCGAAACTTGATAAAGTAGATTACGCCATAGCCCGAAAGCCAGTCGCTACCCATTCCAAACTGATTCGTATCAAAGCGGATAAAGAACTTTACAAGACCCGCGAAAAAATACAGCTATCTATACAAACGTATGACAGCATAGGTGTGCGGATAGATGCAAGCATATCTATTTCTGTGACAGATGCGGTGCAAGTGGTGGATGTACCCGTACGTGATTCCATCGAACGTCTTTTTCCAATTCATAAGGAACGCATCACAGGTGTCAACCAGATTTCTTATCCGGTTGAAACCGGAATCACACTTACCGGCCACTTTTTGAATAACAAGGGCCAAGCTGAAAAAACAAAGTTTGACATCATTCAATGGACGATGAGTATTCCACAAGAAGGAGAAACAAATGATCAGGGGTATTTCTGGCAAAGTGGTTTTCGGTTTTATGATTCTGCCAGTTTTCTACTTAAGTCCCATAAGGCTAATTCTGAGAAATATGGAAAATTCGAATTAGCGAATGCCCCAGCCCCCACACACTACTTACAAAGTGATTATCAGTTGCCTGCATTGTTTGCAGGATCTGTTCAACGAATTGTATCTCCGTTTGAGGTGCCGAAAGGAGATAGCCTGTTAAATGTGGTGCAAATCAAGGGAAAGAAAATAAACGAGGAAAAAAATGAGAAAAAAGTGACAAGTACATACGGCCCTTCTGATTTTGTGCTGGCAGAAAAAGATATGAATTTAAATTATCCTAATTTATTGTATGCAATAGCGGGCAAAGTGCCGGGGACGATTGTAAATATAGCAGAAGAGCGAATTGAGTTTACCCGCGCATCCGGAATGTCAGTAAAAAATCAAAGTAGCCCCATGTTGATGATCAATGATGTTCCTGTATCTCCCGGACCCGACCCGGATGGTCGCCCGGGAAATGCAGGAAGGATTTTGGCAATGATCGACCCGCGTACGGTAAAATCCATCGGATTTACAAAACGACTGAATGTACTCTATGGTACGCAAGGTGTACATGGAGTCATTTCGATTTATACAAAAGACGATTTTGATGAGTATGCTGTGCCTCCTAATTTTCAACGCGTACGTCTGGCAGGATTTAATCGTGAAAGAAAATTGCTGTTTCCGGATTATTCAGTTACTACCGAAAACGCTACAGCAGATTATCGGTCAACGATTTATTGGAATCCGAAATTAAAAACCGGATATGAAGATGGGAAAGTCGAAGTGTCTTTCTTTTCGGCTGATCTTCCCGGAATTTATCATGTGGTAGTAGAAGGAGTAAATCGCGACCAACAACCCATACGGGCAGACTATTATTTCGAAGTTGAGAGCAGATGAGTAGGTTGATTACTACTTTTTTTCGAATATTTCACTTTGGCAAATCAACGACATCGCACTATGGGCCGCCAAGGAAGATCTGGTGACGAAGAAGTAGAGATTACTTTATCTATCGTATCGTTATCCGAATCCCCTGACTGTGGCTACTGAATTCAGGTGCATACATACTTTGGATGGTGGTTATTCCATTGGAGAAATTTCCCTTGTTGTTGACGCGCAGGTCATATTCAAAAACGTATACTCCCTTTCTGACAGCATCAAAAAAGAAATTGACTGAAGCATCTTTCGTACTTTGATAATAACCGAGGCCGTCTTTCCATTTATATTCCGATAGAACATCTACAGGTTCTAAACCAGCAGCTCGCATATCATTCATGTGGAGAAACTCCATTGTGCGATCGCTTTGCAATTCTATTCGAACACGGATCAAATCGCCAACCGCCAAAGATACATTGTCATTTATCTCGGTCAATAATTCACCCTGATCAGTGCGTTTGACTAAGAACACCTTTTTTGAAATACGCAACGCGGATTCAGATGAAGTGATCTTGTCGGCTTCTTCGAAATATTGCCAATACAAACCGCCCCACGCCACACCATCTCCTTTATTCGAAATGACAATCTCACTCATGGATGGCTTTATCTCATCTTTTTTCCAGCTGGTTTTGAAATACCCGCTTCCTGCCTCTACAGATGAATCATCTATGGAAACTTTAGTTCCACCCGCACGGCACGTCACTTGATCTTCCAGCGAAAGCCAGTCGGTTCCATTCAGTAACAAAGCATAGATCGCTTCGGTCGTAGCTTTCGTTGTTTTCCAATGAGATGTTTGCTTGTTTTTCAATAACCATAAACGAAGCTCATCCAGGGTCATTTTCTTATCTTCTTTTGAAAGACTTCGGTCTGCGGATTGTATTTCAGAAAAAGCTTCAATCAGTAGCGCCTGTGTTTCGATGGGTGCTTCACTCCAATTCCAGCCAGCTTTGTTTTCCTTCCAATACATTCCCATTTCGTCACTTTGAATACTATTCTCTGTCAATGATTTTAGAATTTGCTGCGAAAAGGATGTGTCTCCATTCCGGAAGTGGATCAACGCAATCATGGCCTTGTCATATAGATTAAATTCATTCCAATATTGCTTGGATTGCTGATGGTAGTAATGCAGTGCTTCTGCGGCTCTTTCATTTGGTTTTATTTCGGGGAAGAAGCTGCGCATATACGTATACTGAATTTCATAGCTACGAATGTGCTTGCGATCCATAAAAGCGTTGACTTGTTGATTGGACGATGGAACTGCCTGCTTCATTAATTGACTATACTGCTCACTCATTTCCCGATCCAGATAACGGAGTGCTTTCAACAGCATGTCTTCAAACTCACTACCCACGGGTATATTTAATTTTTTCAAATGTCCCAGACCGGAAGCGATGTGCATCGTAATGGATGTGCTGGCATAATCGCTACCTTTGAACCACGGAAACCCGCCATTCGGCAATTGCATTTGCTGCAGCTTCGAAGTAGTAGCTTGCAACTGCTCTTTCATCTTACTCAGATCAAATAGTAAACCGATGCGCTTCTTCGTTTCCGATTCATTTTGTGCATCCCGAATCCAAGGTGTTTCTTGAATCAGGATAGATTTCAACTCCGGATTCTTTTCCAAGTTGCTGATCAGCGCATCGGAAGAAGTCCATTGATCAAATACATGTTTAATTTTAGGATGACTATTCGCAATTTGACTGCCAAGTAGATTCGCATAATACCTCGCGAAAGTCTGTTCAGCACATTCATGTGGGTACTCCATGAGGTACGGCAAAGCCTGAAGTGCATACCACGCGGGATTGGATGTGACCTCGAGTGTAAGTTGATGCGGCTGTAGGGTGGGAGAAGCAGCCTCCTTCAGTTTATCCAGGCGAAATGTTTTGGTTTGTCCGGCTCTGATCTGCATCGGCAATGTTTCTGTTACCAAAATACGGTTGGACAATACGGGTAATACATTTTGTTCGCCATCGCTAAAGTTACCGACTTTGGCAATTACTTTATATTGGATGGCGTCCACCTCCTGCGGTATTTTTAATCTCCAGGAAACTTGTGTATTGCCTTTTGAGGTTAAGGTAAAAGATTGATTTCGTTGGTTGTTGCCAACCAACTGATCGATGGGTGCTCCAGTAAGTGCATTTGTCAATTGTAACGAAGCGATACCTGATTTACTTTCACCGGCCAAGTTGCTGATCTTCGTGGCGAAAACAATTTCATCACCCACACGCAGGAAGCGGGGTGGATTAGGGGTTACCATTAGTTCTTTTTGTGTTACGGTTTGAAGCGTTTTGGTAGCCGTCAGCAGATCTTTGGTGTGTGCCAGCAATTGAAGTTTCCACCGCGTTAATGCCTCAGGTGCTGTAAAGCTAAATTGGATCCTTCCTTCTTCGTTCGTTTTCAAATGCGGGAAGAAGAATGCCGTCTCCTTCAGCTCTTTTCGTACGCTTACCTTGGCAAGTTCTTCATCTAATTTTTTCTGACCTGACTTTGTGCTGATGATGAAAACACCATTCACCGCTCTGCTGCCATAGAGGGAAACGGCTGCACTCCCTTTCAAAACCTGAATGCTGGCTAGATCCGATTGATCTATTTTACTGGTTTTCACGAATATACCATCCACAATATACAGTGGCTCATTGTTTCCTTGCAATGAATTGTTGCCACGAATCACCAGACGCGCATTCCCTCCGGAAGCATTCGTGATTTGAACTCCGGCTACTCTTCCTTGTAACAATTGTTCTAACGTGTAGTCTCCCTGATCCGAACTCCCGGAGATGTAAGTTATTGATCCTGTTAATGATTTTTGTGTTACGACACCATAGCCAACCACTACAACCTCCGAAAGTTGCGTAATATCTTCCTCCATCGTTACATCCATTACGTTTTTTGCTTTCACCGTAAATTCAGCTGTAGAGTATCCGATAAAACTATATACTATAATGTCACCTTTGCCTGCTTTCATACTATAGTTGCCTTTTTCATCCGTCATGGTTCCAATCGTGGTGCCTTTGATAACCACATTTACGCCAGCCATCAAACTTCCATCGCCAGCACGTATCGTTCCTTCGATGTAACCTTTTCGGATCGTTTTGTTATGACCCAACGAAACCTTCGAGGGTTTGCCGGTGTGAACGCCATCAGAATAAAAGCGCTCTAAGTATTTGCGATGTACATAGCTGTTTTTTGTGATTGTAAAGCCGAACCAGTCAAAAGCATCATAATATATATCCGGAATGCTAGTGAATCCATAACGTTGATTTCTGATCACAAAATTTTTATCGCCAAAGCTTTGATGCGCAGTAGGAGCGTAGTAGCTATAGTAGGGCTGTGAGCGTTGCGGTTCAAAATACCATTTATGATCTTTAAACTGATCGAGCGAGGCATCGTACATGGATGCAAGCACTTCTGCTTCCTTCAGTGGTGCATCGTTTCCCTTTATTTCAAAGCTCCACATTTCCTTCGACCCAGGCTGTAGCTTGTCTTTGAAGGTGATGGTCTCAATCTCAATTTTATCTTTATCACGGATAATAGAAATTGTTTTAGCCTGCTGTATAAATGA
>JAJTHV010000065.1 GCA_021300095.1 Flammeovirgaceae bacterium
CCGCGCATTGTCGCTAAAAACCTGACGGGATTGATCGCCATCTTGCGCCTGGCCGATATTGAAACGTACTTCATCAAATACCTCGGCATCACATCGCTTACGCTGAATAGCATTACGCTCAAGAGCCGGAAGATCGATGTGTTCCCCACGGGCAGCACCATTCGCGGTGCGAAGATCGAACCGGTCTACTACAGCGATGTGGTGGGCAAGTTTTTGTTTGAAGAAACCGATACGGAGATCAGCTTTGTGGCGGATCACTTGTTTTATCATTTCAAGAGTGGCCGAGCCGGCTTGCAGAATGTGAACATTGCTGAGACGGGAGGGAAGTTGATCGGGTTGATGGGGGCCAGCGGTTCTGGAAAGTCCACACTGTTGAGTGTGTTGAATGGCTCCGAGTTGCCGTCCAGCGGGCGTGTGTTAATCAACGGCATCGACATTCATAAAAATCCGGATAAGCTGGAAGGAATTGTCGGTTTCATTCCTCAAGATGACTTGTTGATGGACGACCTGACGGTTTTCCAAAATTTATATTACAGTGCGCGCCTCTGCTTTGGTCATTATTCCCGTAAGGAGATTGGTGACTTGGTAGAGAAGGTGTTGCTCAACCTGGGCTTATCCGAAATCCGAAATCTGAAAGTAGGTTCGCCTTTGGAGAAAACCATCAGTGGCGGGCAACGCAAACGCCTGAACATCGGGTTGGAGTTGCTGCGCGAGCCCACCGTTTTGTTTGTCGATGAGCCCACGTCCGGCTTGTCGTCCCGCGATTCGGAAAACATCATGGACTTGCTCAAAGAGCTTTCGCTGCGCGGGAAGATGATTTTTGTGGTAATCCATCAGCCCTCGTCTGATATCTTTAAGATGTTTGATACACTCATCATCTTGGATGTGGGCGGCTTCCAGATTTATTATGGTAATCCGGCTGAGTCGGTAAATTACTTTCAGGATATTATCAACGCGGCCAACAAAAACCCGGGCGCTTGTCCGGAATGTGGTAACATCAATCCCGAACAGGTCTTTAACATCATTGAAACACGTGTGGTGAATGAGTACGGACGCTTTACGCACACCCGCAAAGTATCACCCGGCCAGTGGTATCAATATTTTAAGCAGAAGATTAAGATACCGAAGGTAGAAGAGGTGCAAGATCCGCTGCCGGTGACGCAAAAAATTCCGAATTGGTTCAAGCAATGGTGGGTATTCATTATCCGCGATGTTTTATCCAAGCTCGCCAATCGGCAATACATCACCGTCAACCTGCTACTCACTCCTGTGCTCGCGCTGTTTATTGGCTACTTTGTGAAGTATTACGATGCTGTGGGCGTAGCGAAGCCTGAGTATACGTTCTTTCATAACTACAACATTCCGGTGTATTTCTTTATGAGTATTGTGGTGGCCCTATTTGTGGGGCTCATCATCAGTGCCGAAGAGATTTTCCGCGATCGAAAAATACTAAAGCGTGAAACGTATCTGCATCTCAGCAGAAGCAGCTACTACGTTTCGAAGATTGGAATTCTGTTCACACTATCGGCTGTGCAAACCATCTGCTTTATTTTAGTGGGCAATTGGCTGATGGAGATTCCGTTTGGCGAGATGCGCTATTGGCTGATCTTGTTTTCGTGTGCGTGCTTTGCCAATATGCTGGGGCTGAATATTTCAGCTGCATTCGATTCGGCTGTGACCATTTACATTTTGATTCCGATTCTGATCATTCCGCAGTTGCTGCTTAGCGGAGTGGTGATCAGCTTCGATAAATTCAATCCGAAGGTAGGCACACCCAACGGGATACCTGTGATGGGCGAAATGATGGCATCCCGCTGGGCATTTGAGGCATACATGGTGACGCAATTCAAGGACAATCCGTACGAGAAGCAATTCTATGCGCTGGATCAGAAGCGCGCGATTGCCGATTACAAGCGCTTGTATTATTTGCCCGCGCTGGAATCGAAGTTGTCGTTTGTATTGAACCATCGAAGCGATTGGCGCAATCAGAAGGAGGGCAACGAAACCAAAGCCGCTCTCGACTTATTGCATAGTGAAATCAAGAATGAACTTAATTACGTAGGTGAAGACAAACTGCCCGATGTTGATCGCTTAGCCACTGGCAAATTTGATTCAGCCGTGTTTAGAAATGTGCAGAAGTTTTTAGTCACGCTTCGCCAGTATTATGGCATTCGCAACGCCAAAGCATCGGACGAAAAGGAGAAAATGATCATGGAGATGACGAAAACACCCGAGCAAAGAGAGGAATTTGATCGTATGCGCTTGAAGTATCAGAATGAATCTGTGAATCGGTTGGTTGAAAACTCCACCGATCCGGTGCGGATTGTCGAATGGAAGGGTGAATTAGTACAAAAGATTTATCCGATCTTCTTTGAAGACCATCGCCCGGCCAATCATTTCGATTTCCGCGAGAATTTTTATGTGCCTCAAAAGCATTTTATGGGTCGCAAGTTCGATACACTCTATTTTAACATTGCCATTATCTGGCTGATGACCATCATCTTGTACGTTACCCTTTATTTTGAGGTGTTGAAGAAACTCGTCCACGCGCTGGCGATGCGCAGAAAATACAAGCAGAAGAAATGATTCCTACATAACCACGGGCTTCAGCCCTTGGATAAATGGCGGTATTAACATCGTGCCACGTAAAAACCTATACATAGCGGTGCAATACCATGGCACGAAACGCAGTCGAATTTTCAAAATTTGAATTGATATTGAATTCGCAAACTCCGTAGCAGAGATCCATTTTTATAGCCACGGGCTTCAGCCCGTGGATAAATGGCGGTGTTAACATCGTGCCACGTAAAAACCTATATATGGCGGTGCAATACCATGGCACGAAATGCAGTGGAATATTTAATGCCTTCAATAATTGGATATTCACATTTAGCGATTCTCGCAATTGTCCATTCCCCGCGATCCTGTATCTTTGCCAAAATTATTTTTATGAAGACCAATAGACTCTTGATTGCACTTAGTTTTTTAGTAGCCGTAGCCTGTTCTACCAAACAACAAACAGCCGAAGCTCCGAAAGAAGAATCCAACGACTGGAAGGAAATGGATTCGTTCCACATGATTATGGCGGAAGCATTTCACCCCTACAAAGATTCGGCTAACCTCGCCCCGGTAAAACAACTGGCCGAAGAAATGGCTACCGAAGCCGACAAGTGGGCCAGCGCAGCCCTTCCTGAAAAAGTGAACAATGACGAAGTAAAAGAAAGCTTGCAAAAGCTGAAAGCCGATACCCGCGCTTTAGCGGATATGATCAAAACTGGTGCCGATGATGCAGCCCTCGGTTCATCCCTCAACGCCCTTCACGATAGCTTCCATGCTATAATGGAAGCATGGCACGGTGGTGGTGAAAAGCACGAACACGAGAAAAAATACTAATCACAGTCAACTGTAAATAAAAAGAGCCGCATTCTACAGAGTGCGGCTCTTTTGTTATTGACTTTTTTTCTATCGCTGGATCAAAATCTTCGAGGCAGCTTCAACCTGCTGGTTAAAATTCTCCAATGCCTTAGCGGCAATCTCAATTTGCTCTTGTGCTTCCTTCCAACTGCACTGCTCAATGGCTTCGCGCACCCCGGGCAGTGTCTTCACACCATAGCCTGTATAAAAACCGGGTGCGTAAATAGTGTGTTTGTACCAGGCTCTGCGTGGCAGTCCGGCATCGACCAAGAGTTTGCGCTCGGATTTATACAACAACTCATTGAGCTGATTGCGGTTCGTGAGTGGATTCGGATTCGCGGCTGCTAACTCCGCATATTTGGCGGTGCTTTTCTCTAATTGAAGAATCGCATTCTGCAGGCTGGAGAAATTCAGATAAGGCACGGATTCTTTCGCTACGGGAGGAACATATTTCTCAGTAGGATCTTGCGCCAATACATAGCGCTTTTCGCGGATCATTTGGTTTTCAATCTCCGTGCTTTCGCGGAGGTTGTCGAGCAGGGTAGTCACTTCGGTCACATACGTATTCACGGTCTTATGAAAAGCCGCAAAGTCGAAGGGCAGAACTTCTGCATTCGCAATGCGCAACGTAGCACGCCCCGCAGTTTTGGCCAGCGCCACGCCATATTCAAAAGTAGGATCTTTGAAGCGTTTGTAATGATCGTAGGAATCGTACACAGAATGATATTCGCCACCACCATTCTCACCACCAAATCCTAAGTTCAGCGAGGCAATGCCCAAGTGTTGAATGAAAGGAGAGTAGTCCGAGCCCGCACCGAGCGCACCAATGCTCAACGATTTGCGTGCGAGTATGTCTTTCTTCGCTTTTACACTTGATGCATTCGAAGCATCCAGCGATTTCCTGCGCTCAAACAAACTGATTCCTGTTTGCGGGTCAATCACATCTTTGCTGATGCCACTCATCAACGGTTCGAGTGTGTGCGATCCTTCCGCAAAGAGAAACCCACGTCCGTTTGAATCAGAGTTTATATAAGCCACAGTCTTGTCGACCAGTTCATCCCAATGGTCTTCCACCCATTCAGTCGATCCCATCAGCGAAGGTTCTTCGGCATCCCACGCGCAGTAGATGATCGTGCGCTTCGGCTTCCAGCCACTCTTCACCAATTCGCCCACCGCGCGCGCTTCTTCCATCAAAGCCGCCATGCCGCTCACCGGATCGTTGGCACCATTCACCCACGCATCGTGGTGGTTGCCGCGAATCACCCATTCATCTTGCAACTCCGTGCCGCGCAGTTTGGCAATCACATTATAAGCGGGCTTCGTATCCCAGTTAAAAGCTAACTTCAAATGTACTTTCGAAGGTCCGGGCCCGATGTGATATGTTATGGGCAAGGCACCGCGCCATTTCTCGGGCGCTACCGGGCCACCTAATGCTTGTAACAAAGGTTGGGCATCGCCATACGAGATGGGGATCACCGGAATCTTTAAGAGATTTTTCGCTTCGCTTCGATCGATGCGCTTGGCTTCTTTGGTAGAGCCGTAATTGGGTGTAAGTGGATCGCCCGGATAGATGGGCATGTCCAACACCGATCCGCGTTGCGCACCATATTGATTTTTATAGGCTCCTTTCGGGTAGACATCACCTTGTGCGTAGCCATCTCCGGCTGGATCGGAATAGATGATGCAGCCAATGGCACCGTGCTCTTGTGCCACCTTCGGCTTGATGCCGCGCCACGAGCCACCGTATTTCGCAATCACAATTTTGCCTTTCACGTCTATGCCCATGCGCTCCAGTTGTTCGTAGTCATCGGGGACGCCATAGTTTACATACACCAACTCGGCTGTCACTTCGCCATCGGGCGACCAGCAGTTATAGATCGGCAGTTGTTCTGATTTCTGTCCGGAGGTGGCATCTTCTTTCAGTGCCGGTTCTTCCAGTTTTGCTTTGAAAGCAGTAGGAGAGACCATCTCCAACACCCGGACCTTGGGTGAAGGGAATAACACGTAGTAGGTTTCGATCTCCGCTTCGTAGCCCCAGCTCCGAAACAAGCCGACCATAAATTCTGCATTCTCTTTCCCATAAGGCGAGCCCACATGGTGCGGACGAGCGGAGAGGCGTTTAATCCAGTCGTCAATGTTTTTGGCTTTCAGGTAGCTGTCGAATTTAGCTTCCGCCTGGGTGTGCGCTTCAGCCGCAGCCGGAGAAAAACCAATGAGGGATTTGTTTTGTGCCAGCGCACAAACGCTTACCAACAACAGCAAGCTTGAGAGAATGGATCGCATAGAACGATGATTTAGGTTATTGACAAGTTACGAAGTAACTATAAATTTAAAGCCTTGGCGACAACCTTATATTAAAGGGTTTAAATGAATTGCGAGTGGTTACTCGGCCTTGCTTCTGATATACTTTACTTTTTTGAAACCTCTTTGAATTTTACACGAAATAGTGGTAGACTTACATCATCTTATTCCCGATAGTCCCTGAAGCAGTTCAAACTATCGGGTTTCGTTTTTATGGGGAGCTTCAATTTCTCAATTTTGCCCTATTTCCCTAGCCACTCAACGCGAACGCGTAACCCCTTCGGGCTTCAGTGCTCCCGTTCAACGCGAAAGTGTAATCGTACCGGTCCAAGAGTGCACTTCCTCAAGACAAGAGTGTATTCCTTCAACGCGAAAGTGTAAATCCTCGGGGTAGCAGTGCTCTCGTTCAACGCGAAAGTGTAATCGTACCGGTCCAAGAGTGCTCTTCCTCAAGACGATAGTGTATTCCTTCAACGCGAAAGTGTAAACCCCCGGGGCTTCAGTGCTTCCGTTCAACGCAAGAGTGTAATCGCACCGGTCCAAGAGTGCACTTCCTCAAGACAAGAGCGTATTCCTTCAATGCGAAAGTGTAAACCCCCGGGGCTTCAGTGCTCTCACCTAATACGGGAGTGTAATCCAATAATGGCAAAGTGTAAATCCCTTCTATGTCAGCGACATGATTTAGTTCGAAAGTACCATTTCTCAGTAGGGATAATTTCGCTACTGGACTTTCCAATTAGGTAATTGGTTACTCGGCCTTTCTTTTCAATTCCGATCCGAAAACAATGTCCCACAGAATAGATGTAACCCCGTATCCTTTGTCCGCATCGGTGTAGTGGTGCAACATGTGGTGTTGCTTTAATCTTTTTAAGATGGGATTGTTGAAGTTGCCATGATGGAATGCATAGTGAAACATGTCGTAGCACAAATATCCCGTAAGGAAAGCCGCAAAGAAGCTATTCAGATAAGTGGCAGGAATTGTAACGTAAAACAATAAATAAAAGAGTGTAGCCAACGGAATACTCGCGGATGGTGGCATCACCAAACGCATCGCATCGTTGGGATAATCATGATGAACGCCATGGAAAATGAAGTGAATTCTTTGACCCCATTTTGATGATGGCATAAAGTGGAAAACAAAACGATGGAGTACATATTCAGTCAGCGTCCAGAACAACAAGCCGCCAATGATGCTTAATGTAAATCCTAAACCGGTGATGCCCGGTGTTTGAAATCCTTTCCATCCAAAGAATAGGATAGTAGGAATGAAGACAATCAACGGAACGGTATAGTGTACTTTCGAGAGGCTTTCTAGAAAGCCACTTTTAAACATTCTGGTAGACTCAGTTGAGTTGGAAACAAAGTTCTTCATACGCCTCGATATATCGGTTGGTCAATAATCAGCAAAGATAGGGAATAAAGAAATAGCGCGAAATAGTCGGGCTTACGCCAATACGCTCTTCTTTTTGTCCAGGAAATCCCACACCAAACTGCTGGCTCCTAGGATAGGTGCAGCCTGATTTTGCATGGCCGATGGCAATACCTTTATCTTTCCTCTAAACAACGGCATCAGGTTGGCTTCCATGTGGCGAATGGTCGGTTTGAAAATCAAATCGCCTGCTTGCGCCAAACCGCCAAACAAGAAGATGGCTTCCGGATCGGTATGAACGACTGTTTCGGCCAGCTTCATGCCTAAAATGCGTCCGGTATATTCAAATGCTTCCTGTGCTACAATATCTCCGCGCAAAGCGGCTTCGGTAATCATTTTGGTATTGAGGTGATCGAAGCTAATCCCACGCAATTCGCTGGGCTCTAAGTGATCCGCTAGCAACTTATAAACGGTTCTCTTGATTCCGGTAGCAGATACATAAGTCTCCAAACAACCACGCTTGCCGCAATTGCAATAGCGTCCTGCAGGATTCACGGAAGTGTGCCCCACTTCTCCGGCTATTCCATGGTGACCGTTCAACAAAACGCCTCCGCATACAAAGCCACTTCCTAATCCGGTTCCGAGCGTAATCACCACAAAATCCTTCATGTTTTTGGCATTGCCATAAATCATTTCACCTACCGCTGCCGCGTTGGCATCGTTGGTCAGAATGCAGGGTACACCGAACTCGGTGGTAAACATATTCGCCAATGGCAATACGCCTTTCCATTTGAGGTTGGTGGCACGCTCGATATTGCCGGTGTAGTAATTTCCGTTCGCAGCGCCAATGCCTATCCCTACAATCTCTGAATTGGCAGGAAGCTGTTTGATTCCTTCTCGCAACACAGAAGCCATCGCATCAAAGTAATCCTGAAACTCTTCAAACTGGGTAGTGGGAATGTTTCCCTGAAGATGTACACGACCACTGCGGTCTACAATGCCATACTTGGTGTTGGTGCCGCCAATATCAATGCCGATGGTAAGCTCTGTCATGCGATGTGATTTAGATCGAAAGTATTTTAGCGATGCGTAACGACTCGTTGTCGATTTCGTGATGGTGCGACATGATCATATCGAAACTGTTGTACACGATGGCTCCATTTTGGATACCCACCATCACATCGTTCTTGCCATTCAGCAAACCTTCCACGGCCGCTACGCCCATTTTGCTGGCGAGCACGCGGTCAAAGTAAGTAGGAGTGCCCCCGCGTTGTAAGTGGCCGAGAATGGTTACTTTAATATCGAAGTAATTGTTGCGCTCCGAGAATTTCTTGGCGAGCTCAATCGCTCCACCGATTTTACTTCCTTCGGCTACTACAATCAAACTGGATTTCTTGTTGGTTTTGCCACCTTCGTCCAGCTTCGCGAAAAGCTCTTCCATGGAAAGTGATTCTTCGGGAATGATCGTTGCCACCGCACCTCCGGCAATGCCGCAATTGATGGCGATGTAGCCGCTGTTGCGACCCATTACTTCAATGAAAAACAGACGGTTGTGAGAAATAGCGGTATCACGAATTTTGTCAATCGCTTCTACGGCTGTGTTGGTGGCAGTATCAAAACCGATAGTGTAATCGGTACCGGCCAAGTCATTGTCAATAGTGCCGGGTATACAAACAGAGGGAACTTTGTATTCTTCGTAAAACTTATGCAGACCGGTGAAGGTACCATCGCCACCAATCGCAACAAGTGAGTCGATGCCATTCTTTTGCAAGTTGCGAAAAGCTTTTTCGCGTCCTTCGGGTGTACGAAACTCTAAGCTGCGTGCAGTTTTTAAAATCGTGCCACCACGCTGGATGATGTTACCCACCGAGCGGGCGCCCAGTTTCACAATGTCACCACTGATCATGCCTTCGTAGCCCTGCATGATTCCGTAAACTTCTTTCTTGTAATAGATGGAGGCGCGAACAACGGCTCGAATGGCAGCATTCATTCCAGGGGCATCACCACCCGATGTGAATACTCCAATCTTAGAAATTTTATTTTCCATTTTTGACTTAAGGTGGTCAAAAATAGCAGATGAAGTCCAGTTTACAAGGAGGTTATTCTTTTGTGACCATTTATTTCGACCTCAATCGTTTGAAATAATTGATCAATCCGTTGGTA
>JAJTHV010000073.1 GCA_021300095.1 Flammeovirgaceae bacterium
ATCTTTGCCATCAATCCGACCCAAGAAGGCCATCGGGCGCGGACGACAATTGCCAAGCAGCTTGCGCTTTATGTCGCGCTCTATAGCCCCATCCAGATGGCCGCAGACCTGCCGGAGCATTATCTGGCCAACCCGATGCCCTTCCAATTCATCAAGGACGTGCCCGTCGATTGGTCGGAGACGCGGGCCTTGAATGGCGAGGTGGGTGACTTTGTCACCATCGCCCGCAAGGATCGGGCGAGCGACAATTGGTATTTGGGTGCGATCACCGACGAGAATGCGCGACGCTTAAAGGTACCGCTCACCTTCCTTGATGCTGGGCGAACCTATAAGGCGCAAATCTATCGCGACGGGCCCAATGCCGATTGGGACAAAAATCCACTCAACATCGTGTTTGAGGAAAAGATCGTGACCCGCAACCAAGTGCTCGACATCCGCTTGGCAGCCGGGGGTGGCCAAGCGATTAGGTTTGTCGCCCAATAGATCCTATGCGGTCCGCGCCTGCATCCAAGCGGCGGCTTCGCCAATGGCAACGCGGGCGGCGGTCACTTGGGGCCACATGTAATGGAACACATGGGGCATGTGTGGCACGATCTTGAGCCTCACATCGACCAGAGCCAGTCCAGCGGCTTTTGCCAAGCGCCGCGAGTCGGCCAACAAAACCTCCTCAGAGCCGACATGGATCAGGATGGGCGCAAGGCCGGACAAATCAGCCAAAACGGGCGACGCCAAAGGCCCTTGAGCAGACGCGCCGTTCAAATAGACCGCCGCCCAACGGTCTAGGCTTGCCTTGTCGACGATAAAGTCGGCTTCAGCCTTAGCCGCATAACTTGCTCCCTCTTGTTGAAGATTGGCCCAAGGGGAAATAACAAAAAGGCCTGCGGGTTGGGGCAGACCTTCCGCCTTCAGCTTTAACGCCGTTGCCATGGTCAAACCACCGCCGGCAGAATCGCCTGAGATAATGATTTTCGAAGCCGGAATCCCCTGATCCAGTAAGGCGCGATAGGCCAAGACGGCGTCGTCAATCGCGGCGGGAAATGGGTGCTCGGGTGCCAAGCGATAGTCAACTGAATAGGCACTCATGCCCGAGGTTGCCACAAATTGCGCGACCATGTGGCTGTGGCTCTTGGGCGACCCAATCACATAGCCACCACCATGGAGGTACAGCAAAGTCGCAGTTCCCGACGTGTCCGATCCCGTGAGTTTCTCAGCCGGCACGCCATTGAGGCTAACCTCTGTCGCACTTACCCCCTCAGCCAAAGGATAGAGCTGCCCCATGGCATCGTAATCGAGGCGCAACTTGGTGACGTTGGGCGGCTCGCGTAGCTGATCCGTCATCGCTTGTACTTGCACGCGCACCGCTGCGACTTCAGCCTGACTGATGGATGCTGGAACTTCGTGGCCCATGTTGTTTCCCCCTATTTTATCCTACCGTGCAGCAGAGGCCATGGGTATGCAAGCAAGAGCTAAGCGAATGGGTTCAGTACCATGGCTTTGAGAGTCTGATCTTGTGGACTACGCCATCTCTCTAAACCGATGTCAGAACCGGACGGCAGCGTAGGAATTGGGGCATCAGCCCGATAGGTACGAAACAGCCGGTCCCAAAAGGAAAAGCTAAACCCATAATTGCTGTTGGTCGCCACGGGGTTGGGATTGTGGTGGATCAAGTGCATGGCTGGAGTCACGAAGACCCAGCGCAGCGCTGTGTCTAAAGGCTTGGGCAGCGCAATATTGGCGTGCGTGAACAAGGCCCCGGCACCCAAAACCAATTCGAAGGCAAACACCAAAGCAGGCGGGGCGCCCAAGAGCGCGACGACGCTACCCTTAAAAATCAGCGATGCCATGATTTCAAACGGATGAAATCGCAGGGCCGTGGTTACATCCATTACCACGTCACTGTGATGGAGGCGGTGAAGGCGCCAGAAAAAGGGAATCTTATGACTAAGGACGTGTTGACTCCAAACTGCGAGGTCTAAAATCAAGAAGCACGCGACCCAGACCCAAATTCCGCTCAGTTCCAGCCAATTCACCAAGCCAAAGTCGATCCGTTGCACAAAGCTTGCCACGGATGCCAAGCCACCAGCCAGCACGAGGCGTGAAACCAAGGATCCCAAAAGCGATATTGCTCCGTGGCGGGCGATACGCGCGGCTGTAACTTGTGACGGGCGAGCGGGGCGCATCCACTCAAGAATCGCAAACAGGGCTAGTAGACCAAGTGTCGTAGCGAGGCGGAGCGAGGCATCGGTCATGCCGATTTCAATATCCCCGAAAGCGCCTTGATTTCAATCAAGCGTCCGGAGCTGCGCCGCCAGGCAAGACCAATTTGTCGTCCAATCACCGGTGGGGTAAAAGCGCGCACCACGAGTCCGTCGGCGGCAATGCCAGCATCGGCAGCGATCTTGGGCAACAACGAAATGCCGAGTCCCCCAGCGGCCATTTGCACCAAGGTAAACAATGATGTCGCTCGAACTTCTTCTTGGCCGGGCCGCGTCATGCCACATACGCCAATCGCGTGATCGCGCAGACAATGACCATCTTCCAACAATAAAACGGGCTCGCCTTCCAAGTCTGCTGCCGACAAGTCAGCCTTCTTGGAAAGCGGATGGTCTGGTGGGCCAACGAACAAAAACTCATCGTCAAACAAAGGCATGGTGTCGATGCCTTGGGCTTCATAAGGCAATGCAATCAATGCTGCATCTAGGGTATGCGCGCGAAGTCCATCGATCAATCGACTGGTTAAATCCTCACGCAAATAGAGTTTGAGTTTGGGGAAAGCCGCTTTTGCGCGCGGCAGGACCTTAGGCAAAAAGAAGGGCGCAATCGTTGGGATGACACCCAAACGGAATGGCCCGGTCAAAGGTTCTGCAGCACCCTGTACCGCCTCCCCCAATTCATCGACTGCTGACAGGATGGCGCGGGCGCGGGCGGCGGCAATCTCGCCAGCTGGTGTTAGCGTCGCCCCACTCCGGCCTCGCTCAATCAGCTTTGTGCCCAGAATGGATTCCAGCTCTTTGATCGCCGCAGACAGTGACGGCTGGGTAATGAGGGCTTGTTCAGCAGCGGCGACAAACGAGCCATGCTCGGCAATCGCCGTTAAAAAGGATAATTGACGCAAAGTGGGTTGAGACATGGGAGTGCTATATCCCAAACCGCAGGAATGTCATTATCCGCATCAAGATGAACGAATTGCAACTTGACGGTCATGTAGGGATCGCCCATGCCGATCCGACGTAAAGTTAAGCCTCTAAGTGTTTGGGAGACCAACATGCAACAATTATTTGACCGCCGATCTGTTCTGCTTGCAGGTGCCGCTATGACCGCTTCAACCGCCTTACCCGCCTTCGCCCAAT
>JAJTHV010000217.1 GCA_021300095.1 Flammeovirgaceae bacterium
AAAGACGCTTTCAAGGTTCGGCAGTCAGATAAGATCGATTTACTCAGCATTGCGGGTTTCCTTTTTTACAAGTCGATAATATACATCGATAAGATAGTTGATGAGCAGGTAAAAAAAGAAAGCGTGATGGAATATTTTCAGTTGAGCCTAATTTGTCAAGAAGAGTCAATAAAGATACTTGCAACACTGTTTCCGTTAGAATCACCCTTTTGGAAACTTTGGAATAAACGTAAGGGTGAATATTTATTAGCTCAAAAGTCGGAGAAGATTCATGGGTATTATTCAGAAGAACAACATTTTTTCAATCTTGCAGATAACAAGGCTGCGTTTGGAAAAATAGCAATAGATAGCCTTTCTCTTTTAGAGGAGGGATGTGAAAACAATAAACACTATGATGGGTTGCTTTTATCACATAGACATTTTTCGATAGCTCGACAAATCTATGACGATCTTGTAGATATAAAAGAAGATTACCAAAATAAACAAAGTAATTATGCATTGTTTAATTTGTTAAAAGCTTGCGAAAAGGATGGGATAAACACGAAGGAACTAAACGAAGAATACCTTGAAAAGTATCTTTATGTGTTGGGCGTTTCAGAAATTCTTTTGAATCAAGTGATTTCGCATTTCGAAAAAGCCTTATCATCAGCGCAGCCTTATCTATCCGATAACTCACTCTGGATTGAAACAATTAAAGCTCATATTTACTTGGCAAGAAAAAAGCAGATAAGGCAAGTAGCTTATTTGAAACAGTTACAAGCTAAAGTAGATTTTTCTTATACTTTTTTAAAAAAAGCGGCTAAACTAGATAAGACAGAGATTAATAAGCGCAAAAATTTAGCGCTTCAATACCTAGGCAGTAAATTGACGACTGAGGGTTATTGGGAAGAATATATTAATAGTGCTGGAGTAAGTAATATTTGGGCAACCGCTTTTATTTACTCCTTTGTTGCTTCCATACCGCACATCCAAAAACACATTCAAATTGATAAGGTTAAGAATTTTCTGTTGGCTAAATCATTAAATGGTTTCAGCTATAATGATATTGCTCCAAGAGATGGTGACTCAACAAACTTTGGATTGCTTGCGCTATACTGTATGGATGTAAATCTTAGTAATAACGTTGGTTCATTGATAGAGTATCAAAATAGCAATGGTGGCTTTTCTACCTATAGCGCGAATGATCGCAATCCTTTACGTAAATTAATGAACTTTCATGATGTAGCAGATTTTGGTTCTTGGGAAGAATCTCACATGTGTGTTAGCGCTGTATCGCTTTATTTATTAAGCCAAATAAGACATGGCTTCAATTTGGAGGAAAGATATCAACACGTAAAGAATTATATTCTTAAGAATCAAGTAAAGTCATCCTGGCCTTCCTATTGGTGGACTAGTCATTTGTACGCTACATCGTTTATTGTAAAGGCGGCATTCAAATCAAATGACGATGATCTGCAATCGGCATGCATTCCGGCAATAAAAGAAATTAATCATACGCAGAATAGCAACGGTAGTTTTGGAGATAAGTTTTTATCAGAAAGTGCGTTTTACACGGGGCTCGTATCTGATGCTTTGAGTTCTAACCCAAAGTTGTATACTAGTAACAGCGGTAGAGTAAAGAAATCAATCGAGTGGATTATTAACAATCAATTTGATGATGGATCTTGGAATGAAACCAATGCAATGCGATTGCCTTCATTTAATACAAAAAATCCCGATGAAATTTCAGCTTGGCCGGTAAGCAGAAGCGGGCTGAACGTTAGGGCTATTGAATTCAACCGTTTGTTTAGTACTGCTACTTGTATTTCAGCCCTCAATTCATATGGAATTGTTGAATTCTAAGGAACTAAAACCTAGTTTGAATTGCGATGTTGAAATACATAAGGTATCAGAAAATGAATTTATTCTCCATCAAAAGAGGCTGAACCATCAGATTAGGTTAAATAACTTTTCATATCAACTCATATCGATTATAGACGGAAACAAGTCCATTGAGATGTTGAGTAAGGAAATCTCCGAAACGATACAGCAACCTATCAGTAAAGATGTTGTTTACGAATTACTCTATGAAAATCTCTTCAAGAAAGGCATTATCGACAATAATCCAGAGGCACAAACGCGAAACACATCTAACTACCTTACTTTAAAATTTGTTCTGATCCCAAAGAAAATAGTCCTCATCGCAAGTTCATGGTTTCGCTTCATGTTCATTGGTGCAAATTATTTTAAATGGACCATAGTATTTCTCTCAATAGTTTTACTCAGTAATACAGTGTTTTATTTTAATTCTATAATGAGTGCCAAAACAGAATTAGCTATCAATGAGATGACAATTGTTTGTGTTTTTTTGTTTGGCTTCTTGAGTTGCTTAATACATGAAATTGGACATGCGAGTGCGCTTAAATATTATGGAAGAAATGCGGGTGATATTGGGGTTGGCTTCTATCTGTTTTCTCCTGTCTTTTATTGTGATGTATCGGAGGCTTGGTTTATAAATAAAAATAGCAGGGTGGTGGTGAACCTTGGTGGTATTTATTTTGAATTGATAATCGCATTTATTTTGATTGTAATATCGCACCTAACTCAATTCAAAATTCTTAACTGGCTATCTTTTGCAATTTTATTACGAACCATTCTTAACTTGAATCCATTTTTGAGGAGAGATGGTTACTGGATTCTGGCAGACCTGACAAATATGCCAAATCTTCAAAATGATTCTCTCCGACATATCCGAGCCATTTTTTTACGTCTAGTAAATAAGACAACAGAAAAAATTAGTTTCAATCCATTTCTATTTATATACGGGCTTCTTTCATTTTCATTTATAATCTTCTTTCTTTTATTCATGGTCATCCTAGACCCCTCATCGTTACTTAATTTTCCAGTTAAATTTTGGTCAATTTTATCAAGTGTTACTATATCCAACCTATCTTTTAAATTGTTAATTGATCTTTTAAAGACATTTGGGCTACCAATTCTATTTTATTATCTGCTCTTTAAATTTCTTTTTGGGCTAGTAAGTTCTAGATTGTCGAAAACACCAAGGGCTCGGACTTAATTTCGAAATGGCCTCGATTGAGATTCTTATAATTCATACCGAAGTATCAACTGGCACCGCCCTATCGCAGAAGCCTGGCCAATATCATATTACCCAAATGGGGCTTAGGTATTTTCGGACAAGGCCTGTCACTGCTTCTGATGCTTTTGGTTGGTATAGCCGTTGGCTATTTAGTTCTGAAAGTAATCGTTTAAAGACTTGGAGTTCTTTCTAAGCCGGCATGGAGCAAGAGAAACTCCACAAAGCGGCAAATGCAAAGAAGAATGGTATTTAGTACCTTTAGCTTTTAATTTGCCCGCTATGAATAAACACGATTTTTTCAGCAAGCGTTTTTTCACCCCTAGCTTGAAAGAGAATGTGCAAGCGTTTAAAGTATTATTTTGGTTTTTATTTGCAACGACAGCACTCTTCTTTGTTGCATACTTTTTCATCGTTTAGGTAAAAGTATATAAATCTTTGCCCTCGCACTCTGCGCCACGTCACTCGCCATCCTACACACACCCTATCCTTTCACCCCACCCAACAACCCCGCCAATCACTTTAATCCCCCCAATCCTGATCCAGACAGCAGTCCACACATCTCTCAACTCGTAGCCCCAATGTCAATGACCACTGACTAATGACTATTGA
>JAJTHV010000107.1 GCA_021300095.1 Flammeovirgaceae bacterium
CTTCCTGCATTTCTTCCCGTCTTGCGATTGCTTCACCCGCTCTTCCGATCGCTTTGCGTTTTTATGCGTGCGTATTTTCTTTATGATCTAACTCACTCCTATACTAGCTACATCACTCCACTGGCCAATGGGTTCATCGCGCAGAATATACATAGCACGGTATTTCCAGATGGCCGGTACCGTGATGGGTGTTTTATCAGTATAGTGCGGAATGGAGTCGATGGCTAAAAATTGCCAACCGCTACCAGAATCTTTTTCGATACGGATGGAGTCTGCTTTTCCTTTCACCCACTGCACTTCCACTTGTCTGCCTTTCATGATTAACTTCAACGCAGGCTTGAGGTTGGCAGTTTCCTTGGAAGTTGGTGCGCTGATGATACCCAGGTCTTTGCCGATGGCCTCAGCATACGTAGGCGTGGCTTTGATGCGCTGCACCAACCGCGCCAGGCGCGGAAAGATACCAGGCGCGACTACGGTGGGCGCAGCGATGGCAGGCACCGGCATGGGCAGCACGCCTCCGGGTGCACCGATCGGTCCGTCTTTGATTAAATTTTTATAGCTCACACGCATTTCTTTGGCCGTAGTGTGCATTTCTACTTGCGTGACGAGGTAGGTGAACATAGCAGCATCGTTGGCAATGCCGGCCACGTCTGCGGGCGTAAGGCCCAGGGTAGTGGCGTGGACTGCCAATTTACTGGCGAAGTGGTTCAGCCAAAGTACGCGCTCTTTGTCGCCACGGGGTAGGTATCCTGCTTTTGACATGGATGTGTTGTTTTTGTTTTGAGATACGTAGGAGGCATCCGTAAAAAGCTCCGGCTAACTTTTGGTTCCGTACCGATGTCAGGTGCCTTTGAACGAATGAACGAGTATATGCCACGAATGTTGCGTGGCTAGCCACTGATAATCAGTGGCACTTAAAAAATCAATTAGGGATTTCTCCCTGCCATCGGGAGATAGCTACGCACGGCAGGAGGGACGCCACGTAAGTTCGGTGGCTACTGTAAAATTGCTGATTTACTTCCAAAAATGATTTTGGAATACCCACTGAACTTCGGTGGCATGCCACGAATAAATGGTGGGTATTTTCCAATCATCTGTTATATCCCCGAAAAGGGGAATTCAATGAAATAAGGGCCTTTTTACCGGCTCCGGATGGGTTGGCAATACTCCGCAGAGGCTTTTGCGCTTGCGCGCGAGGTAGTGGGGTTTGCGCTGACCATGGGTTTCCCCGAACGGGGAAGCGGGTGGTGGCCCCGGTAGTGCTAGCGGGCTGACGAGTAGGGTGTAGATAATCGGGTTTCTATTATATGGGTTGATGGGGTGATTGGAAAGTTGTATTAAGGAACAAAATGAAGAGAGCTATTGAAACGATCATATCCCACACCAATTAACTAATAATAAGGGAGCATTTTTAACTATTTTTAAGCCTTTAATTAAAGAATAATGATTACTAAAGTTACTATAAACAACTTTAAGAAATTAGAGCTAGTCTCATTCAATTTGGCTCAATCAGTTGTTGTAATTGGCCCGAATAATTCTGGAAAGTCAACTATTTTTCAGGCTCTTTGTATGTGGGAAATAGGGGTTACTAGTTTCATACAATCATATCAAAAAGGAGATTTGAACTCTAGAGGTGCTGCAACTATCAACCGAAAAGATTTACTGAACAGCCCTATTGCGGATGCACGGTTTCTTTGGAGAAATCGCAAAGTGACTTATAAAAACGAACAAGGTCATACAAAACACATCAAACTTGAAGTTGAGCTGCAAGGAGAAGATAATGGAGCAGCTTGGGTTTGCAAGGCTGAATTTGAATTCTCAAACACCGAATCATTTTCCTGCAGAGTAACTAGTGGTCTAAAGGAAATAATAGAACTGTACAATTCCGACAAGGGTATTCACTTCGGATTTCTCCAACCCATGTCGGGGATGTCAACAAATGAAGATAAGCTGACACAAGGATCAATTGAAAGAAAGCTAGGCGAAGGTAAAACGGCCGAGGTACTTAGAAATATTTGCTTTGAGATATTATACCCGGATACTCCACATCCCAAAGGATATGACCCAGAAGAGAAATGGGAGAAACTTCGCAAAGGTGTTAAGTCGATGTTTGGCGCAGACTTACTTAAACCAGAGTTTATTAAAGCAACAGGCATCATTCAACTGGAGTATACTGACGATGGTATAAGATATGACATTTCTTCTGCTGGACGTGGCTTCCAGCAGACTTTGTTGTTGTTGGCTTACATGTATGCAAACCCAAATACCATTCTATTGCTAGATGAACCTGATGCACATCTTGAGGTAATCAGGCAGAGAGAGGCATTTCAATTAATTAATGATATTGCCAATGACATGAACTCGCAGTTAATTGTTGCATCTCATTCTGAGGTGGTGTTAGAAGAGGCTGCGGAGGCATCAAAAGTAGTGGCAATCATTGAAAACCAGATTTTTGAATTAAACGAAGCATCTTCAGCTCAAAAGTTAAGATCTATCAAAAAGGCCCTGACTGAAATAGGATGGGAGAAGTATTACCTGGCAAAGTCCAGAAAA
>JAJTHV010000057.1 GCA_021300095.1 Flammeovirgaceae bacterium
GAAAACTTAACCCAGTGGATAAATACTCTGCAATAATACTTTCTTTTAATTGTATGTGATTCATTTTGGTTGACTTTAGTGTCAACCTATTTCAGGACAAGACAATTTGTCAATGGAGGAAGCCCATTGGGACATATGCACCGGGCGGCAGCATTTAAATGAAGTGATTGAAAGATTAAATATCTTAGTTTCGTGGTATCGAGCCACAATTTCGCTCATTAAAATTGGCGGATAGAGCTGGTCTGAGAGTACGCCATTTGTTCCAGAAAGCACCCGAGCATTTTGAATAAAAAAAGTAAGCTGGTGCTGCCCATTGGTCGGAATAGTCGTTGGGTACAAGGCTGCGCCAGCAACTCTGGTTCCGTGTCCTCCATTTACAACGGAGTCTGATGTGCTTGCATCACCAGGTACGAATGAATAAGACACAGGGTCAATTGCCTGTGACAATAGACGGTGGCCTTCTTGTATACCGCTATCAATAATACAAACTCGTGGAGCAGACGCGGGAGGTGGAATAAGTTCTGTTGTTACCTCAATCGTATCAGTTTCAATCGACTCCGGTAGAATAGGAGAGTCATGTTCTACAACTTCAAACAAGTAAGGGAATGTGAGTACGATGTCTTTTAAAGCCTTCCCCGATACTTTGACCCTGCAGGCAAAACTATCCTGAAAATCTTCATATCCACTAAGGAGTTCTCCACCGTATTCATTTACCAGGTTTTCAAACTTGGTTTGCCGGTCCATACAGACTTCATCCCTGGCAATATCGTATTCTAACATTGACGCTTGCCATCGTACAATTCTACGATTAAATTTCTCATCAGTTTCAAATTCCTTCCTAACAGGAGGATCCGGGAACTTTATGTAGCATGCAATACCAACGTCTACAACGTAGTCTTGATTGTCAGAAATTTCTTCCCATTTGTTCTTCAACTCATCTGAAAGTATTTGATCCACTCGCCATTGAAGGCCATTGTTGATTTCCCAAAGCTGAGCAGCTTTGTTCGGTGACTTTCCTGACGCTGTTAGGAAGTTTTCAATCTTCTCACGTAACGATGCAAAGTCTTTACTTGCAGCACCGATAATATAACCCTTTTCCTCCTCTGCAATAATTTCAACCCCGAAACCTTTAAGGGATTCAATATCAAAGGCGGTCGGATCTATTTGAAGAAAAAGCGGTACGGTATCTGAGTACGGGAGTTCAGGAAGTTCGCTATCACTACGTGTTTCAATTGCTTGTTCCCACGTAACGGCAAGCTCATCAATCTTTATTAAAAGAGCAGCTCCATGGCCTTGTCTATTTTTCAAGTTTGATGCAGTTGTAGGATTTACATCTCTTGGCCCTCTTTTTGGAGGTTTAAAGAGCCCTGCTATTTCACTTCTTAAAGTTAGGTGTGGGAAATCCGGCATTTAATTTACTTGTGCTGTATGTTTTCATTCAAAGCTTGCGTAATGTGGTGCCGATCTACAACGCGCTCGCCCTTTATGACTGCAGTCTTGGCTGCATCCTTTCCGGTTTTCACAACTAATGCGGCAGAAAGTCCAATCATCTCATTGGCTAACTGATCCCAATTTACATCTGATGACACTTCGACCGCTGACAATGTTTTTTTAAGTAAGCGTTTTATCTCTTCGTTCCCTGGCTTAGGAATTTCAATAATGTCATCAAACCTTCTGAACAAAGCCTGATCGATGGCGCCTTCAAGGTTAGTTGTTGCAACCAAGATCCCAGGTGCTTCATAGTCCTCCAACAGGTTTAATAGGATGTTAACAATTCGATGCATTTCGCCTACCTCGTTAACAGAAGACCTAGATTTTGCAATGAAATCAAATTCATCCAATAACAAAACGCAGGGGTAGTTCTTAATTGACTCAAATAGTTTTTTGAGATTTGAAGCAGACTCTCCCAGATAAGACGAAATAATTGCTTCAAATCTAACCTTTAAAAAGGGGAGACCGATGTTCCATGCAATACGCTCCGCACTCATGCTCTTGCCGCAACCTGGTGCTCCATAAAACAATACTTTCTGTCTCGGTTTAAGTCCAAAGTGAGACAATCTCTCACGAGCAACAAACTCCTTCTCAATTCGCGCAATCTTAGTTTCAACATCTTTGGGAAGTACCATTTCGTGCCGTAAATGGTCACGTTCCACAGTTGAAGCTAGAGGAACGTTATTACGTTTGTCTGTCGGGATATTAATCCCTTGCGGCAAAATTGTTTTTAATTCCTTTCGGAAATTCAGATGGCCCGCAATATTTGCATTAAGGATCGATTTGAGTTTATCAGCTAGTTTTGCATGTCCTTTTTGTTGCTCATCATCGATGATTTTATGAGCAATTTTCACAATGTCATCCGAAACATCCCCGTCTATTGCCCTAAACAACCTTACCATCAATTCCTGATTCATAAGCTAAAAAATCTTAATTGCCATTAAGATAACCAATTAAATATCTAAAAATTAGACCTGGGAAATTTACAATGAGAAATCTCAAATACCAAGACTCGTTGTATGTTGGTTATTTCAAAAGAATCAATTAGACTGACGACATGACTAAAAGACGCGATCCCAACTCTTCCCTGTCTAAGATTCATTCAAAGAATCTTTCATCACAACATCCTTCGATCAGAGAGTTTTTTATCTAATATAACCCTACTATCTAGCTTCGTCTTTGGCAGAAGAGGATGTTGTTTTTACTCAATACAAATCATTCACCTTTGCGAAACAGCCACAGCAATTTTTGAATCAGCTGTGCCATAATACAAAAACCATTTTCCCCGAAAGGGCACAAGACCTTCTATAAAACAAACCTGATTGATTTGTCCGGTGATTTCGTAAGGCTTATCCGGGCGCAGGAAATTTTTTTCGAGGCGGTTGATCAGCCGTGAGGGATCTTGTGCATCAAACAATGCCTGACCGGCACAATAAGCTCCGCTCGCCAGTGTGCTGTCGCCACCGTGTTCCAAATTCATTCCATTATACATCAACACAATTCCTTTTTCTGTTAGTAACGCTAAAGCACCACTTTCTACAAGCCTGCTATCGAAATAGCTCTTTCGTGGTTGAAGCACCGATTGAAGTTTTCCGTTTTTTTCAAGTGGCTTCCAATGGATCAAATCATCGGATGTAGCTAAGAATAAATCCGTATCCCCAAAGTACATCCAAAACTTTCCGTTTATTTTTTGAGTCACCATTCGCTCGCCCACTTGCTTCGCCACAATTGCTCCCGATTTACTCCAGGTATCCGAGTATTTACCTTGCAACACCAACCCTTCCTTTTTCCAATGGAGTAAGTCGCGTGAGGTGGCCAGACACAATCGTGCCAACTTCCCATCGTAGGCGGTGTACGTCATGATGTACAAGCCATCTTCACTTTCTACAATTCGCGGATCTTCTACGCCACCTTCCCATTCATAAATTTTCATGGCATCTTCCTGCGGATAAAATACAGGTTCGACTTGACGTGTAAAGTGAACTCCATCTGTACTAGTCGCTAAACCTAATCGTGAGGTACCAGCATATTTTCCAATGGTATCTTCGGCACGGTAAATGAGGAATACAGTATCATGACGTACCACGGCAGCCGGATTAAAAACATCTTTCTCTTCCCAGCTCACCTCTTTTTTCAAAATGGGACAGACAAATTTTCCCATGCCCGCTGAAAGAATCGGATTGACACTATCTACTTTTTGAAACGGCAAAAGAGCCCAAGTAGTGTCGCGCACTTCAGTGTGTGTGGATCGATTTGTGCAACTCATCGAACCGAGTAAAATTAACAGCAGCGTGCTGTTTAGTATAGAAGCATGTTTTTTCATTGCTCCGAATATACAGCTTTAGCTGCAATCATTGCACTCAAGAACCTTCCTTCAATTTTTTTAAACGTTCTTGAATGCCCGTGTTGGTTGGATCAAGACGTAGTGCAATTTCATATGCCTGAATGGCTTTGTCCGTTACTCCGCTTTTAGCATACGCTTCACCAAGACTGTCGTAGCAGTTAGCCGATTGCGGAAACAGATTGGCGTTGACACGAAATACTGTGATGGCTTCTTTCATTTCGCCACTGGCCATCATCACATAGCCACAGGCATTCAATTCTGATTCGCTGGAAACATTTCCCTTAATCTTCATAGCTAAACCACGCGCACTGATATTTTCATCCGTAAGCAACCCTTCTTTTTTCCACTGATTGATTTGCTGATAAGCCGCGTAGTTAGGTTGATACGCTTGCCGCGAAACGATTTTTAGCAAGTCGCGCTCCAAGGTTTCAACCGGATATTCTACAATGCGGGAAACTTCGTTTTTGCCATCGTAAATAATAAATGTAGGCACTCGGTAAATATTCAAACCTGCTTCCAATCGTTTGGGTGATTGTTTGTACACTTCCGTGGAATCGTCTACACCAATCAACACAATATTTTTTTCAGAGAAGTTTATTTCTTTCAATAAGCGCATCATTCGCGGCAGCTCGCGCTTACTATCCCCACACCATGATCCAAAATAAATTTTTATAGAATAGTTGGAGGGCTTTTGTTTTTTTAAAGCATCGACTATTGTTGAATTGGGATGATACGAATCAAAGTTAGAAGCGTACCAAGAATTGTAGGGCTCTTGTTGGAGTTGTGAAAGGTCTACTTCATTCAAAAGTTTTTTCTCATGAACTTGAGCGATGGAAGAAATAGAAAAACAAAAAAATACAAGAGTGACTAGGTATTTCATAACATCATGGGTTAAGGTGTCCGCAAAAGTAGTGCGGCACCATTCGTTATCATGTTAATGCGATCCTAATGAATTGCTAATGGAATGTTAAATTGGTCTCAGTATTTTATAATTAATTCAGTTCATAACATTCATAACTATTGCACGAAGCACCTTATCTTTGACAATTACTTGACTTAGAAAAATGGCAGGAGCAGGCGCAATGGACACCCCGTTAATGAAGCAATACAACGCCATTAAGGCGAAGTACCCCGGTGCTTTGTTGCTTTTTCGCGTGGGCGATTTTTATGAAACTTTTGGAGAGGATGCAATCAAAGCCAGCAAAGCGCTGGACATCACGCTCACCAAGCGCGGCAGTGGCTCTGCTTCTGAAATCGAATTAGCCGGATTTCCACACCACTCGCTGGACAACTATCTACCCAAATTGGTGCGAGCGGGAAATCGTGTAGCCATCTGCGATCAATTGGAAGATCCACGTTTTGTGAAAGGCATTGTTAAACGCGGTGTGACGGAATTGGTAACACCCGGTGTTTCTTTCAACGACAACGTGCTTGAGAAAAAGCAGAATAATTTTCTGGCTTCTGTACACGTCACCAAAACGATCTGGGGCGTTTCGTTTCTAGATATCAGCACAGGTGATTTTTACACCGCGCAAGGAACAGAAGTATATATCAACAAACTCATTCAAAGTTTTAGTCCGGCCGAAATTCTCTTTTCGAAAACACATCGCGAAAAATTGGAAAATCAATTTGCCGAAGGCTACGCCACATTTGCGTTGGATGAATGGGTATATGCCTTCGACTTTGCTAACGAGCGGTTAATCAATCAGTTTAAAACCAATTCACTCAAAGGCTTTGGTATTGATGGCATGAACGAAGCCATTATTGCTGCCGGAGCCATCTTACATTATCTCGAAGCAACTGAACACAAAGAGACCAATCATATTGCCCGCATTGCCCGCATCGATGAAGAGAAATATGTGTGGCTCGATCGCTTCACCATTCGCAACTTAGAAATCGTACACTCTTCCAATGAAGGTGGTGTTCCCCTGCTACAGGTGCTTGATCAAACCATCACACCCATGGGCTCACGCCAACTGCGTCAGTGGATGTTGTTGCCCTTAAAAGAAAAAGCTGCCATCGATGAGCGCTTGCAAACAGTGTCGCACTTTTACAACTCCACCGAGTTGGCCGAAAGCGTGAGCGAACATCTGCATCAAATTGCCGATCTTGAACGACTTATTTCTAAAGTGGCCGTGGGGCGCATCAACCCGCGCGAGTTGCAACAACTCAAGCGTTCGCTGCAGGCGATTCTCCCCATCAAAGATGTATTGGCCAAAGCCGGCAAGCCTGAGCTTACCAAGCTGAGTGATCAACTGCATCGCTGTGAATTTCTTTTAGAGAAAATTGAAAAAGAATTGAAGGAAGATGCACCTATGCTCATTCACATGGGTGGTATTATCAAAGAAGGTGTGAATGCCGAGTTGGATGAGTTGCGTAGCATCGCTTTCGCGGGAAAGGATTATTTGCTACAAGTGCAGAAGCGCGAGGTGGAACGCACCGGTATCAATTCACTCAAGGTGTCGTACAACAAAGTGTTTGGCTACTACCTGGAGGTGAGCAATGCGAACAAAGACAAAGTACCGGCCGACTGGATTCGCAAGCAGACGTTGGTGAATGCCGAACGCTACATTACCGAAGAGTTGAAAGTGTATGAAGAGAAAATTCTCACAGCCGAAGAAAAACTAGGCGTGATCGAGCAGAAACTCTTTTTGGAATTGGTGCAGCACACAGCCGATTATATTTCGCAGATTCAGCAAAACGCTAAAGTGATTGCTGTGCTAGATTGTTTGCTCTCGTTTGCGCTTATCGCGAAGGCGAATAAGTATGCACAACCCGAGATCAGCGAGTCAACCCGGTTAGCGATCAAAGCCGGTCGACATCCGGTAATTGAAAAACAATTGCCGGTAGGTGAAAGCTATGTGCCCAACGATATTTATCTCGATACCGAAACACAACAGATTCTGATCATCACCGGACCGAACATGGCGGGTAAGTCTGCATTGCTGCGGCAAACCGCACTGATTGTTTTGATGGCACAGATGGGAAGTTTTGTTCCGGCCGAAGCTGCCACGATCGGCATTGTCGATAAAATTTTTACGCGTGTAGGCGCCAGCGATAACCTGTCGCGTGGCGAATCTACTTTCATGGTCGAGATGACCGAAACGGCCAGCATCTTAAATAACCTCAGCGACCGCAGTTTGATTTTGATGGACGAAATCGGGCGCGGCACGTCTACATACGATGGGGTTTCGATTGCGTGGGCGATTGTCGAGTACTTGCATCAACACAAAGAGTTTAAACCGAAAACATTATTTGCCACGCACTACCACGAACTTAATCAACTGGCAGAAGATTTTGTGCGTGTGAAAAATTTCAACGTAAGTGTAAAAGAGATTGGCGATAAAATCATTTTCATGCGCAAGCTGAAAGAAGGTGGCAGTGAGCATAGCTTTGGTATTCACGTGGCACAAATTGCCGGCATGCCCAATAAGGTGGTTCTGCGCGCCAACGAAATTTTGCAGTTTCTTGAAAAAGATAAACACAAAGACAAGCAACATGATTTTGCAGAGTTGCCGAAGGCCACACAACAAATGAGTTTATTCGAAATCGATCCCAAGTCAAAAGCCATTCACGAAATGCTTAGCAAAATTGACATCAATACGATCAGCCCTGTGGAGGCACTGCTCAAATTAAATGAAGTATTGAGTGTATTAAAGAAATAGCTGATAATCAATAGTATACAAAAATGACAACCGTGAAAATTGAAAGTTAAACTTTCAATTTTCACGGTAAGTAGTTATCTTTGTAAATGATCAATCGAGTTTATTTAGCTGAACTTGAAAGGGGACTAAAGCAATTCCCTGCCGTGGCATTGCTGGGGCCTCGTCAAATTGGTAAAAGTACGCTTGCGCTCACACTGGCCAATAAACTGAAAAAGAAGGTCGTTTTTTTAGACTTAGAAAAAAATTCCGATCGCAACAAACTTTTGGATGCTGAGTCTTTTTTTAAGGCACACGAATCAGAGCTAGTGATTATTGACGAAGTACAAATTATACCCACGTTGTTTACAGAACTTCGTCCGGCCATTGATGGAAATCGAAAATCCGGTCGATTTTTACTATTAGGATCTGCATCACCTGATTTGGTGAAAGGGGTTAGTGAGTCGCTTGCCGGCCGCATTCAATACATTGAATTGCCTTCAATCACTGTAATGGAGGCAGCAAAAAATAGTATCACAGCGAACACACTTTGGATTCGAGGCGGATTTCCATCATCGCTAACGGCTGGCTCACTCTCGAAAAGCCTTCTATGGCGGCAACAATTGATACGCAGTTTTGTCGAGCGTGACCTAACATTATTATTTGGCAGTGAAATTTCAGTTAGTAACGTTCGTAATTTCTGGCAAATGCTTGCCCATCAACAAGGCGGTATTTGGAATGCTCAAAAAATTTCAAACTCTTTAGGAGTGAGTGGCCCAACCGTGAAGCGATATCTGCACTTTTTAGAAGGAGCTTTCTTGGTAAGAAGTTTAGAGCCTTGGTTTGTCAATACTTCGAAGCGTCTGGTGAAATCACCTAAAATATATGTGCGCGATACCGGGCTTCTTCATGCTTTATTAAATATACATGACTACCCAAGTCTTTTAGGCCATCCAGTAGCCGGAGCATCGTGGGAGGGCTTTGTAATTGAACAGATTATTCAAGGATTGCCAGAAGGGATTCGACCATTCTTTTACCGAACACACCACGGAGCAGAGGCAGATCTCGTATTGGTAAAAGGAATCCAACCTGTGGCGGCCATTGAGATCAAATTAAACAATACTCCTGTGGTTTCTAAGGGATTCTATCAAACACTGGAAGATATGGGCTTAAGAAAAGGGTATGTCATTACTCCTGATTCAGATGCATATTCTATCGGCTTGGCAGAGGTTTATGGTTTGAAAGCGTTTTTGGAAAAAATTCTGACTTCCTTTTGAAAGTTGGTGACGAAAAAAATTATTTAACAGTAAGCATTATCTATGAAAAAATCCTCCCTCAAACCTGATCTGATCATTGCACTAATGGCTTTGGTAATAGGTATTGGCACCATGATCGTGTACGTCTATCAGGCGCGCATTATGAGCAAGCAACAACACGCGTCCGTGTGGCCGTTTTTGGAAGTGTCTATTTCACAAGGGCAACAGGGAACGTATATCAGCGTAGAGAATAAGGGCGTAGGTCCGGCCATTGTAAAGTCAACTAAAATTGAAGTGGATAGCCTCACGTATCAAGAAAATCAAATCGATGAAATCATTCTTAAAATAGTGGGTAAACCTTTGGCTCATCATTACACTACAGTGGCGAACCGCGTCATGAAATCTGGTGAGGTCATACGGCTGTTACATGTAGAAAATCTACAAGAAGCAGCTTTGTTAGATAGTGCGATGGCAAAGCACATGCTTCGATTAAGCATTTGCTATTGTTCCATTTATGAAGAATGCTGGACCGTATCAGGAAATAAACTAACCCCTTGTGAAAGTTGTGAGTAGTGATTTCACCTCTTGCATCTTCGGATAATTTGGTTTGCTGTTTAGCTTTTCAGAGAAAATAATTTCTGCCATTCAACATCTTCTTTACAAATTACCCGTCATGACTACTTGTTACAACTCGTGACAAACCATTGGGATACGTTTGTGTTCTTCCTTGCGAACAAAAACATAACCATCTATGAATCAAAAAACATTTTTACATCTCGCGCTTCCAAGTCTTTTTCCGGCTAAACTGGATGTGCGCGGAGATGTTAAATTATCCATGAGCTATAAAAACTAAACTAAAAACAAATTTTATAATGAAAACGAAATTATTCTTCACTCTTTTCTTATTCTTTGCTGCGATAGCATGCTATTCACAAAGTAATGAACCCGTTAAATTCAAAATTAAGAACACATCCATTCTCCCTAAGAAAGTATCACTCATTTCTTATACTCCGGGTGACAACGGAAATGGAACTCAAGCCTATTGGATATTGCCGGGGGGCTCGAAAGAATTCACTTTTAAAGTAGGGACTAAACTTTTTCTCGCCAACCAAAAGGAAGTAAGGACAGTAATGAGTGGAGCAAGCATTGAAAATGGGAAGCCGTATTTAGTTGTGAAAAAGGAAGATCAGGATAAAACCTTTACACTTTAGCTCCCAATAGTCGGAAGGGCAACATCAAAATAGTTCCGATTAATTTAAATACCGCTTCGAGCGTAAAGCCAACAATCCGAAAGGGCAAGAGAAGAAGCCAGATCAGCGGAAAGAAAACCAATATGAAAAGTGCCAGTGCCAGCAAAGCACAAAGAGCAAACACCAAAGCACAAGAGTAAGTAGCGTTTTCATCGGTTTTAATTTTTAATCAAAAGTGTCAGACACATTCAACGTGTTTGGCACCTATCTCAATTACTGGCAAAATTGCTGCCAACAACTAAATCCTTTATTTAAGAGCGCTGTACACATATTCTTTTCGGATGTGTTGCAATTTTGAACAGTGGACTGCACAGAATGGAACATCCAGACGTTGCCGTCAGGATTCGTTACCTCTCGGATAAAATTGCCTGAATGACATTTTTGGAAGTAACTTGCTTTCGTTAATGGTGACAGACATTTCGAAAATGTCCTGACACTTAAATTGCAATACCAATGAACAAAACCATTCGCTGGGGCATACTTGGCTGCGGAAAGATTGCACGAAAATTTGCCAGCGACTTAGCTTTGGTAAAAAATGCAAAACTATTTGCGGTAGCCGCCCGCTCAACCGAAACAGCTACAGAGTTTGCAAAAGAATTTAACGCCTCGAAAGCATACGGTTCTTATCAGGAATTAGTAGCAGACTCGGATGTCGATGTAATTTATATCGCCACTCCGCACGCACTGCATTATGAACATGTCATGCTCTGCCTGCAACACAAGAAAGCTGTGCTTTGCGAAAAGGCATTTGCAATCAACGCAAATCAGACCAAAGAAATGATTGCGTTGGCGCGATCACAAAATGTGTTTTTGATGGAGGCTTTTTGGACAAGGTTTCTACCGCCCTATCTAAAAGTAAAAGAGCTCATTCGCGAACAAAAAATTGGAACCATCCAATACATTCATGCCGAGTTCGGATTTAAACCGGCAGAACCAATCTCCCAGCGAATCTATGACCTGAATTTAGGAGGAGGCTCGCTACTCGACATTGGTGTTTATCCTGTTTTTCTCGCCCTCGACTTATTGGGTGCTCCCGATGAAATTTTTGCCAATGGATTTTTTGCGTCCACCGGTGCTGATGAGCAATGTGCCGTGCAGTTTCGCTACCACAGCGGTGCCACGGCCCAGTTGTTTTCCAGCTTTCAATCGCACCTCGCTACAGGAGCAGACATAGTAGGAGATCACGGAAGATTACGCCTCACTCATCGTTTTCATGGCCCCACTACACAGCTCGAGTTTTACCCATCCACAGTCGACACACGAGAAGTAATTCCGTTTGAGTTGGCAAAAGGTTTTGGTTATGAATATGAGGCGCAACATGTAACAGATTGTCTGTTGAATAATCTAAAAGAAAGCTCCGTTCGAAAATTAGAAGATACGCTTTTGCTAATGGAAACGCTTGATCGGATTCGCAAAAAGATGGGTTTGCACTATCCCGCTGATGACGTCAAGTCTTAATGAATCATGTTACGGTGCGATGAACTTTGAAAATAAAATTCCTGTTTTAATCCATATTCAATAAAAAGGCCGCCTCATTTTTCTGAGACGGCCTTTTATTTAAGCTGCTAAACTTTTTTTAAGGTGTTTGAACGAATTCTTCAAACGACTTAATAATAATTGGCTCAAGTTTGTTCTTGGTTCTCACCTCGGAAAACTTGGCTAAATGTTTGTCTTTTATCTTCTTGAAATCTGCTTTCGCGGTTGTGAATCGCGACTCTATTCCTTCAAGATTATCTGTTTCTGCTTTGGAAGCCTTGTAGAATGTAGACGCTACCTTCGCATACAACTCGGATAAATCTTCCCGAAGTTGTGGCTCGCCCATACCAACGTAGTTATCTCCCTCTGTTATCACCAAAGTTTTCTTCAGCGTGGTAAGCTCGTTGATGAGCGGATTCACTGATTTCGCAGCTCCCGGATTTTTTGCTTTGAGATCTTCCGCTGCCTTTAATGTTTCATCTAACTCATATACCATATAGGCCAGATCTTGCGTCAGATTAAACAACTTCTTCGTAACCTCCTCATTTTGTTTGCGGTCGGCCAGAGGAATAGAAGAAGTAGGATCATATTGAATCACGAGGTCATTGGTATACGTTTCCTTTCCTTTTTGAATCACCACTTTGTACGTTCCTGCCGGAACACGAGGAGGTGTAAATCCACCAAATGACATCGTTTTTGCTGTCGCTATTTTCGGAGGCTTCGTACGGTAGTTCCACTCCAGCACATTGATACCTTTTGATTTTTTAGCGTCCAATTCTGCTACTTTGTTACCCGCCTGATCTTGAATCTCAACGTTCATCTTACCAATCGTATGACGCTTCTTTAAGTAGTAAACAATTTTAGCTGCACGGCTAGCATTCTCACCCACAAATTGTGTTTCTGTTGCGGTACTGCCAAAGCCATTGGATTCGGGCATGACAGCCGGGCGAGTTGTGAAGAAATGCAAATCTTTAGTGAGGGTTTGTTCATTCAATTGACGGATAGGGCTGATATCGTCAATGATAATGATTCCTCTGCCGTGTGTACCTAATACAAGGTCATTGGTCTTTTTATGAAGATCAATAAAATGTACGGATACGGAAGGCATATTGTTGGTAAACTTCATCCAGCTTTTTCCACCATCAATCGTGATGTAAAGTCCGAATTCAGTTCCTAAGAAAAGAAGATTTTCGTTTTCGTAATCTTCCTGAATGTTGCGTGCAAAGCCTATGATATCATTTGAAACGATGGATTTCCACGTAGCACCAAAGTCAGTTGTTTTGTACACGTATGTCGCCATGTCACCCTTTTGATATCCGGTGAAAACAGCATACGCAATACCTTTTCCAAAAGTACTCGCTTCCACGTGCCAGCAAGCAGTGTTCTTCGGTAAGCCAATAATGTTGGGAGTAGTGTTAACCCATGTTTTACCACCATCTTTAGTGATTTGCAAATTGCCATCATCGGTACCTGCCCAAACGATGTTTTCATCCAAGGGAGACTCGGCAATTGTAAAGATGGTGCAATAATTTTCAGCGCCTGAGTTATCGCGCGATAAACCACCCGATTTTCCTTGTTCCGTTTTATCTTTATCATTCGTTGTTAAGTCCGGGGAAATTTTCACCCACGTTTCACCCATGTCTTCCGAACGGTGAACGAATTGACTTCCCATATAAAATCGATCGGGCTTTATTGCGCTGGTTGCCATCGGTGCATTCCAATTAAATCTCAATTTCGGGTCACCCTTGGCCTGCAATGGTTGAATGGCTTTTGCCTGATCTTTTTCCGGATCAAAGCGCCACACATTTTCAGCGCCTTGCATTTCAGAATAAACCAATTTTTTTGTTGGGTGTGGCAATACACGGTATCCATCTCCTACACCTACTTTGCTCCAATCGCGTGCTTCTACTCCTCCAGGTGAACTGGATGGACCATACCATGAGTTGTTATCTTGCAATCCACCATACACATTGTAAGGCTCTTCATTATCAACACTTACGTGGTAGAATTGTGAAACGGGAATATTTTCTACCATTTCGAAAGTAGTGCCTCCATCCCAAGATCGATAGACGCCACCATCCGTGCCAGAATACATCCGGTCAGAATTTTTAATATCAAACACCACATCGTGAATATCTGAGTGCATAAAGCCAAGGTCTTTAAATGTCTTGCCTCCATCGCGAGAGATCGAACCAGACAATCCAGCTTTTGTAATTACCTCTGGGTTTCGTGGATCGATGGTGATGCGCGAAAAGTAGAAAGGTCTTACTACGATACCAAAATCATTATTGGTTTGTTTCCAGTTGGCGCCTCCATCTTCACTTCTATACAAGCCCTTGTCCTTATCTTCCTTCGATTCGATAACAGCATACAAAATGCTTGTGTTGGATGGAGCTACGGCAACAGCAATACGACCTAAGTCTCCGGCCGGAAATCCTTTGTGAATTTTTGCCCACGTTTTTCCGCTGTCAGTTGATTTATATAAACCTGAGTTGGGTCCACCGGAATTAAAATTCCAAGCAGATCTGCGCACTTGCCAAAAAGCAGCATAAACGATGGAAGGATCTTTCGGATCGATAATCACATCACTACAACCTGTGCTGTTATTAACAAATAGAATTTTAGTCCACGTGGCACCACCATCTGTCGTTTTATAGAGGCCGCGCTCTTCGCTGTCGCTCCATAGTGCGCCTAAAACGGCTACATAAACTTCATTTCCATTTTTAGGGTTCACTTGAATACCGGCTATGCGTTCTGACTTTTCAAAGCCCATCTTCTTCCAGTTGGTTCCTCCATCGATGGTTTTATACAAGCCGTCACCTACCGAAACGCTATTGCGTGTCCACGTTTCACCTGTTCCAACCCATGCTACTTGATCCGGATTAGTTGGATCCAATGCGATTGATCCAATGGATTGGCAGTATTCATCAAAAATGGAGTTGAAAGTAGCGCCCCCATTGTTACTTTTCCACACGCCTCCACCTGCTGCTGCTGCGTAAATAATTCGATCATTGGTAGGATGTAGTTCTAAATCCGTAATCCTGCCGCTCATCAACGCAGGGCCGATATGGCGCGCACGGAGGTCGCCAAATATTTCTTTTCCTTTTGTAACCGCATCTTGCCCATAGGAGGCTAAAGATGTGACCATTAAAAACAAAACGATAAACTTTTTCATCTATGTAGATTGAGTTTTATTGTGAACTGTATTTGTAAAGCATAAACGATGTATTTCAAAAAAGACATTCGTCTTTACGAAATAGCCATTAAAATGAAAGAGCTTCAACCAAGTTTATTCTAACGGTTGAAGCTCTTTATCATATTAGCTGACTATTGTAATTATTTTCCTTCTGGAAAGGCAAAAGCGGAGGCTTCAACCTTTGGATTAATTTCTACAGCTGTAAAAATAATTGTTTGTCCACCGGGTTGACCTTTCGCGCCAGCCACTAAGCTAAAAGGAAAGAGAAGGCCATTAACATCTTGGTAATCGCTCAATTTAACTTGACTTACCATTCCCTTACCAGGGCCGGACTTAATTTCAGTTTCTACAATCAAAGGCACATAATTTTCTGTGTCGAAATAATGAAACTCTACGCTTTCGGTTTCAACACCGTCTACCTTAATTGGTTTTTTGGTGAGTTTTAACTTAAAGGTTTCAGATCCATCAATGGTTTCCTTTCCAAGAAACTCTACTTTATAACCTTTCTTTTTATAATCTAAGAATGCGCTTGGGAAATCACCACCTGCATTTACTTTAAAGTTTGCAGTAGTCTCCGCGTCACTCTTCTCTGCCTTCATGGTCATCTGATTCGTTCCCCACAAGTTAGTTCCATCAAAAACTTCTTGTCTGAATTCCATTCCTTGTACCAATGCAGTAGATGTTTGACGACCATCTTTCATTTGAATCATCGTCATAGGCAGTTCAAAAGTCTGAATTTTTAATTTGGCAGTAAACTTTAAACTTTGTACTGCCTCCCACTTGGCTTTTCCGCCTGTGTTCTCTAAGTACTTTTCGATAATTTCATCGGCTGTTTGAGCTTGCACCATCAAAGCGCTGGCAAATGCGATGACAGAAAAAATCAATTTACGTTTCATGTGTTTGGGTTAAAGTTTGTTGTTTTAATTTGGATATTGAGACGTTTATGCGTGCAATTAGTTGCAGCAACAGGTTTAAAATTACAGTTTAATTTTCGTTGATTCCAATCGAAATTGAACCAATTGACCAGATTTGACCTTACTTGCTTACTTTTACTGTTTAATTGTGGACAAGATGTTTATAAACCGCTTATTAATAGCCTTTTGTTTAATTTCTTTCGGTGCCAATAGCCAAGTTCTTAAACCTGCAAAATGGAATTATTCTGCTCCCGAATCGGCACAAGTAGGACAAGAAATTGAGTTAGTTTTCAAGGCTACCATTGATAAAAACTGGTATCTCTATTCATCCGAGTTTGTGTGCGATGGACCCATCCCCACCTCATTTACGTTTACACCTCACACGAGCTACCAATTGGTTGGCAAATTGATTCCGGTCAGTCCCATTGATAAACATGACGACAGTTTTGAATGCGATCTTAAAATTTTTAAAGGCACCGGAGAATTTCGACAGAAAGTGAAAGTGCTAGGTTTACCTCTTAAAATTGAAGGCACTTATGACTACCAGGTTTGTACCGATTTAACAGGGCAATGTGTGTCGGACAATGGCGAGTTTTCATTCACCAAAATAAAAGTCACCGGCAAAAGTACTCCCACACAAGTGCGTAAACCGGAACAGAATGAACCAAAAGCGGAAGAAGATTTACAGCCCGAAAAAAATGATCTGAAAAGTAGCGATCAACCTTCGCCTGCCTTGACGGCTGTTACTTTGCAGCAATGGCCTCCAATTACTGGCCCTGTGTTAGACCCCTCCTTAAAACAAGATGACTCTCAAAGTGAATCGCTTTGGGGCTTTTTTATACTCGCATTCATTGCCGGCCTTGCCGCACTACTAACTCCTTGCGTTTTTCCGATGATTCCCATGACAGTAAGTTTTTTTACCGGGCGGGGCACCAAGTTTCAAGCACTGATTTACGGGTTATCGATCATCCTTATCTACTCGTTGATCGGTGCTGTTCTTGCTCCACTGATGGGGCCCGAAACGGCTAATCACCTATCCACCGAGTGGATTCCGAATTTGATTTTCTTTTTGGTATTTATCGTTTTCGGATTATCCTTCCTGGGCTTGTTTGAAATTACGTTGCCCAATTCGTTTGTCAACAAGGTAGATCAGCAAGCTGAAAAAGGCGGACCAGGCGGTGTTTTTTTCATGGCCTTTACGCTTGTGCTCGTTTCATTTTCTTGCACCGGCCCTTTAGTGGGAAGCATTTTGGTTTCATCTGCAGGCGGAGAAGTCATTAAACCCATTGTAGGTATGTTTGGGTTTTCCCTCGCCTTTGCGATTCCATTTACCGTATTCGCCTTCTTTCCGGGTTGGTTGAAGTCGCTTCCAAAATCCGGAGGATGGCTGAACACGATTAAGGTTGTGTTAGGCTTTATTGAAATTGCATTGGCCTTCAAATTTTTAAGTATTGCCGATCAGGCTTTTCATTGGCGCATATTGGATCGCGAAATCAACCTGGCCATCTGGATTGTGATTACCGCATTGATTGGCATTTATCTGATGAAAGGATTTCGGATGCCGGGCGATACCGGAAAAGATGCAGAAGATCAAACGGTAAGCGTAATGCGCGTATCATTAGCGATAACGGTGTTTACCTTTTTGATCTACCTCATACCGGGCATGTGGGGAGCTCCATTAAAATCATTAGCAGGTTATTTGCCGCCTGTTTCTACCCACGACTTTGATTTAATTTCTGCCGCTAATAAAGAAAAGCCGAATGAAATTTGTGATGCTCCTAAATATGAGGAGTTCTTGCATCTACCGCATGGCATCAAAGGCTACTTTGATTATAAGCAAGCGATGATGTGTGCCCGTCAACAAAACAAACCACTTTTTATTGACTTTACCGGACATGGCTGCACCAATTGTCGGGAGATGGAAGCACGAGTGTGGAGCGACCCGCAAGTGCTGCAGCGACTGAAAAATGATTTTGTGGTAGTCGCTCTTTATGTCGATGATAAAACAGAGTTGCCAGAAAGTGAATGGTATACATCTACCTATGATAACAAAGTGAAGAAAACCATTGGCAAACAAAATGCTGATTTGCAGATAGCCAAACTGAATAACAACGCTCAACCTTTTTATGTGATTGTGGGTTTAGACGAGCATGTGTTGGTGCCTCCCAAGCCGCGTGATCTCAAAGTGGAAAATTTCGTGAGGTTTTTAGATAGCGGAAAGGCGAAGTTTAAGAAGTAGCCGGGCTTTTCTTACAAGGATTTCAGTAGTTGTATTTTTTAAACTAAACTTGTATTTCATTTTTTGAATATTTTGAGAACATTGAGTAAACATAAAAGCCGAATTGTAGCTATCCTGTTAGCAATAGCATCGATCGTCTGGGTTACTCAACATGCCGATCAATTTTTTAATTCTAAAAAAAGTTCTTCCTCTCAAGACTCCACGAATCAGCAGCTAGCCATTAAAGAACCGGTTGTTCTATATGGAATGACAGTAACTGAATTTGGCGTAATTGAAGATCATGTCAAGCGCAATCAGCGTTTTTTTGATTTATTTGATTCGGTACACGTGCCCTCTCGTATTTTTCAACAACTCAATACACTCTCCAAAAAGGTTTTCGACTTCCGAAAAATTGGTGCCAACAAAAAATACACACTGATTCATGACCATGACTCAGCGAAAACTGTGCGTGCACTTATCTACGAGCCCAACCCAATTGATTACGTTATTTTTCATCTGCACGATTCCCTGCAGGTAGAGGTTTGCCAGCGGCCAGTCATTACAGTGGAAAAAAATGTGTCCGGTCGCATTGAGTCATCGCTCTCTGAAACCATTGAGGAATTGAATATATCGCATGAACTAACCAACAAGTTTGTGGATATTTTTGGCTGGCAGGTAGATTTTCAGCGGCTTCAAAAAGGCGATCAGTTTAAGTTGATTTACGAAGAAAATTTGGTGGATAACAAACCCATCGGCATTGGAAAAATTCTCGGAATTTATTTTGAGCATTTTGGAAAAGGTGAATTTGCGATTCCGTTTGACCAGGGAGAAGGCATTGATTATTTCGATGAAGAAGGGAATAGCATGCGAAAGGCGCTGTTGAAGTATCCGATTGAGTTCACGCGCATCAGCTCACGCTATAACTTAAATCGTTTTCATCCGGTGGCAAAAGTTTTTCGGGCACACTTGGGCACCGACTTTGCTGCCCCCACGGGCACTCCTATCCGCAGCGTGGGCGATGGCGTAGTAGAAGAGGCGCGCTATACTTCCAACAACGGCAATTATGTAAAGATCCATCACAATAGCACCTACACCACCGGCTATTTGCACATGAGCAAGATAGCCACTGGCATTACCGCTGGCACCCGTGTAAAACAGGGACAAACTATTGGCTATGTGGGCAGCACAGGGTTAGCAACGGGCCCCCATTTGTGCTATCGCTTTTGGCGCAATGGTGTGCAAATTGATGCGTTGCGGGTAGAACTTCCTCCTTCGCAGCCGGTAAAGAAAGAGCGGATGGAAGATTTTCAAAAAGCAAAACAAGTCTGCATTGGTCGCCTCCAGCAAATAGCCTTTCCACCAAAGGAAGAAGTAACAATTGCGAAACGATAATTCAAATTAGTAATATCTATCTTTGGGAATAATCATTTAGGACACGTGAGGTTGCTCTGGCTTTTCCTCTTTATTTCTTCGCTCGCATCGGCTCAACAAAAAGTGGCGGTGGTATTGAGTGGTGGTGCTGCCAAAGGCTTGGCACATATTGGCGTACTCAAGGCACTAGAAGAAAACGAAATTCCCATTGACTATGTGGTGGGTACCTCGATGGGAGGAATTGTGGCCGGCTGCTATGCAGGTGGAATGAGTCCTGCCCAAATTGAAGACATCGTACTTTCAAAAGAATTTCTAGACTGGGTGAACGGTCGGTTTGAAAACGGGCGATCCTATTATTATTTCAAAAAAGAAAATGATGCTTCCTTTCTAAAATTAAACCTATCACTGGATTCAACCTTCAGCTTTCAACTCAATACAAGCATCGCCAACGATTTGTCATTGAATTTTGCCTTGGCAGAAAAGCTTGCTCAACCTTCGGCTATTGCCAATAATAATTTTGACAGTTTGTTTGTGCCCTTGCGGGTGATGGCTTCTGATATTTTTACACAAACAGAAGTAGTATTGAAAAAAGGTGTGCTGAGTGATGCGTTGCGCACTACCCAAACCGCTCCGTTTTTTTATAATCCCATTCGCATTGACGGAAAATATCTCTTTGACGGAGGCGTCTACAATAATTTTCCGGTAGATGTAGCCCAGCGCGACTTCAATCCAAATGTGATTATCGGATCGAATGTTTCCAGCAAAGTATATAATTCGTATCCTTATGGTGAAGACGAAAAGCTCATTTCCCGATCCCTTCTCTACATGCTGCTGGATAAATCCAATCCCAATGATGTTCCGGCAAATGGCGTTTACATTCAATCCAATTTACAAGACTATACAGCTTTTGATTTCACGAAGGCAAAAGCGATGATCGACAGCGGGTATTATCAAACGCTGCGACAAATGCCGGAGATCAAAAGTAAAATTGCGGAACGAAGAACCTGCGAAGCCGTATCAGAATCCAGAAATAAATTCAACAACAAAACGCCTGCTATCATTGTAGAAAACATCCGGTACGAAGGATTTTCAAAGAGTCAGCAAAAATATTTCAATCGATTTTTTAAAAGTGGAAAAAGCCCGTTATACTATAATGAAATCAAGACGGGCTATTACAAACTAGTATCCGAACCATTCTTTAATAATCTATATCCCAGCTTTAATTACGATCAATCGCGGAGAAATTTTGAATTTAAGCTAACCAAGCGCCCTCAAAACAACTTTCAAGTAGATTTTGGTGGTGTGATTGCTACCCGAAACATCAGTAACATTTTTTTGGGATTGAATTATTACTCGTTCAATCGGGTGCTTACACACTTTACTGCTAATTTCTTTGCAGGCAATTTTTACAAGTCTGTTATGCTCAAAGCGAGGATGGATTTACCTTATCTAGGTCAATTTTATGTGGAGCCTGAAATAGTGATCAACAGTTGGAGTTTTTTGCAAGGAGATGATGTGATCCAGCAAAAATTTACTCCTACCGTTTTGGACCGGGTGGACAGGAGGTATGGCTTAAATATTGGTTTCCCTTTTGGAAATGAATTCAAAGTCGTTGTCAATGGCTCACTCTATAGCAATAACGACTCGTATATCGACCGAGGCGTTTTGGTTTCTACTGATACATTGGATTTGTTACGCGTGCGTGGCTCTCGCCTGGGTTTCTCCATATCGGCTAATTCGCTTAACCGGAAGCAATATCCATCCGAAGGAAAAGCATTCAGCCTGAGCGGCACCTGGTTTTCGCTAGAGGAAACGCTGAATCCGGGAAATACCTCTATACAAAATTTTGTTTCGATTAACCGACACAGTTGGATTCAGGGTAAACTGACCTTAGAACAGTATTTTAAAGCCGGCATTTACAGTTCGGGCTATTACTTGGAAGGCGTTCTATCTAACCAGCCCACTTTTTCCAACTATTTCGGTACGATCATCAATGCCCCAGCGTTTAATCCATTGCAAGACAGCCGTACATTATTACTTCAAAACTTTAGAGCATTCAATTATGCTGCCGGTGGGTGGCGCAATGTTTTCTCTTTACGCAAAAGCCTCGACTTGCGATTGGAGGCCTATGCCTTTAAGCCGCTGGAAGCTCTCTTTGAAACCAGCGATCAAAAAACAGGTCTTAGTAGCGATATCACAAAAATTTATTTTGCCGGCACAGCCGGGTTGGTGATGCACAGCACACTCGGCCCTATAAGCCTAAGCGTTAACTATTATGATGATAAAAATCGGCAATTAGCGGTTTTATTGCACGTGGGCTTCCTGCTTTTTAACAAGGGCGCAATGGATTGATTGGCTCCTAATCGAAATTCTGCAATAACGGTCAATTTCTTTTTCAGGTTGGTTTTTCTTCGTTTTTCAATTTTTAGCTATGTTTAACCTTTAAAACCATATTGTTACCAGCCTAGTCCCCTCCTTATGAACAAGAGATTGTCGTTTTTCCTAGTTTTGCTCGGATTTGCCGTAATTCCATCCTTTGGGCAAACCGTACAATGGGCATCAAAAGTGATAGAGTTCTCCTCAGAACTTACACCCATTCAATATTCGGCCCAGCAAATATTGGGAAAGCCTAATGTTTTACCTGCTACCGGCCAAAATCCCAATGCCTGGACGCCTGATAAGCCAAAACGCAAAGAATTTATACGAGTAGGTTTTGCTGCGCCTATTCAAATACAACAAATCGCTATTGCTGAATCGAATAATCCGAGCGCCCTTTTCAAAATCACGGCTTATGAAGAAAACGGCAAAGAGCACGTTATTCAAACACTAAACCCGCAAGCCATTCCGCTGAAAGGCCGTATGCGCAACATTTTTGTTGAGAAAACCCCGTATAAAGTGGCTTCTCTTCGTCTGGATTTTGACGGTGCTGCACTTTCTGATTACTTCTCGATCGATGCGATTGCAATTACCGATTCAAAACTTCCGATTGCTGCTATTGTAAACATCCCTGAATTGATGGCAAAAGGGCTAATCACTGACCATTTGGATGCCAACGTAAACAGCGAATACGATGACCTCAACGGTATTCTTTCACCAGATGGAAAAACCTTGTATTTCAGCCGTAGAAATCACCCTGGTAACATGGGTGGTGTAAATGATAAAGAAGACATCTGGTTTTCGACACAAGATGCCAATGGCAAATGGACACTCGCCCAAAACATGGGCCCTAAATTCAATAATGAATACCCTAATTTTATCAATGGAATTTCATCTGTAACACCCGATGGAAAATCTGCGGTGATGGTATTGGGAAATCAATACCTCAATGGCGGAAAAAAAATGCCGGCAGGTATGTCTATCAGCACAAATGTAAATGGTGAGTGGACTACCCCGAAAGCGGTAAAAATTGAAAACGACTACAACTACAGTGAAAAGTCGCACTATTTCTTAGCCAACTCCCGCAAGGCTTTATTGATGTCCGTGGAAAGAGATGATTCATTTGGTGATCGTGACATTTATGTGAGTTTCGCTAAGAATGACTCATTATGGTCAGAGCCGCTCAATCTTGGCAAAAACGTAAATACCGCAGCCGAAGATGCATCTCCATTCTTAGCTGCCGATGACAAAACGCTCTATTTTTCATCCAGAGGATTCAGTGGATTTGGTGGTTCTGATATTTATCGAAGCGTGCGCTTAGATGACACCTGGACGAACTGGAGCGAACCTGAAAACCTGGGTCCTGAAGTAAACTCTAAATTTGATGACCTTTTCTTCAACATCCCTTCCAGCAGCGAGTATGCTTATTTTTCGAAAGGAGTTGCCGACAACAATGCTGACATTTTTCGTTTGAAATTGCCGGTGTTTATGATGCCTGATCCGGTTGTGGTGGTGAAGGGCAAGTTGATCGATGCCAAAACCGGCAAGCCACTGGGTTCGAAAGTTGTGTATGAGGACCTTGCCACTGGTAAGGAAGTGGGTGTTACTCAGTCCAATCCTGAAACCGGAGAATACGAAATTTCATTGCCTGTTGGAAAACAATACGGTGTGCGCGCGGAGGCAAAAGACCATATTTCTTCAAGCCAAAATCTGGATTTAAGAAAAATTACGTACGGCCCGGTAAAACAAGACATGCAATTGAAGCCGGAGGAAATGAAGCCTATCGAGGTTACTCCTATTGCTGAAAATGCCGTTATTCCATTGAACAATATCTTCTTCGAGTTTGACAAATCTGTATTGACATCTGAATCGTATCCTGAATTGAACCGCATCGTTACGTTAATGAATGAGCGTAAAACAATGACCGTTGAAATTGCCGGACATACTGACCAGGTAGGTGCCGAAGATTACAACTTAAAACTATCGGAGCGCAGAGCGAAGGCTGTTTCACAATATCTGATCGACAAGGGAGTTTCAAAAGATCGTATTTCAAGCGCCTTCTTTGGAGAAAGCAAACCAGTGGATACGAGCAACACCAAAGCCGGTCATGCTAAAAATCGCAGGGTAGAATTCAAAATCATTAAGATGTAATCAGCTATGAAGAAGCTACTATTTACATTAACCGTTTGTATTGCCGTGGGCAGCGTGCTCGCTCAGGAAACCGATACACTTATCTATGCACAGGGAAAAATTGTAAGTGCTGTTACAAAAGAGCCCATCAATGCTAAGATTTCTTTTCAGAGCGAACCCTTTGGCAACCGAACCGGTATATTAAATGGTACCAGTTATTCTTTCCCTTTGTTTGATGGTGAAAAGTATTCTATCGTAGTTGAAGCCCCAGGTTTTGCCGTAACTAAATACTTGCTGGATCCGGCTTTGGCAAACACCGAAAGAATCGTGATTAAAGATATTGAGTTAGCATTGCCTGGCAGCGTGGCAAAAACGTCTGAAACCGTTCCACATACGGTAGGGCACACCATGATTTTGGACAATCTCATTTTTGCTATTGGTACTGCCCGCATTTCATCGGAATCATATGAAGAATTGAATGAGTTGGTAAAAATGTTGAAAGACTATCCACGAATGGTTATTCAGTTAGAAGGTCACACAGATGTAAAAGGCGATCCCCGGCTGAATATGAAGCTTTCTCAAGAACGTGTAGATGCGGTTAAGTCTTACTTGATTGGTAAGGGTGCCAGCAAAGGTCGTATTAAAACAAAAGCTTTTGGAGGCACTTCCCCGTTGAGCAAAGAGAATACAGAGCAAGCTCATAAAATGAATAGAAGGGTTGAAGTGCGCGTGCTGGAAAACTAACGGGAAGCTACAACTGGAGATGTCTTAACAAAAGGTTTGAGTTGTTCCAGCAACTCTCTTTTGGAGGTTTGTTCCATTTCGCTGAGCGCAATTGATCGAAACAAGATTTCAGAAAGTTCCTCCACACGGGGGTTGTCGTAAATACTTCGAGCCTTAGCCAATTGATCGGCACACAACTCCCACTTTTGTTGATTATACAATACCACAGCCTGATTAAAATAAAGAAGCCCGCTTAATTGAAAGGCATCTACTTCCCGGAACAATTGCGTTTGGTATAAATAATAGTTTGCTTCGCCTACACTCGCAGAAAGTCGGTTTTGTTTATATACCGCAAGGGTTTGACTTATCTCTTTCGCGCTTGTTTTTAAGCCGGCAACCCGATCTGTAGTCTCCAAAAGCACCTCTCCTTGTTGGGTGGAAACAAGCAGGAATATATGGTAATTGGTTTCAATGATTTTATACGAGTAGCCCAATTGATCCAATACGACACTGAAAAATGCAGTGCCACTCAAACAATCATAGGTTCCGGATTCAAAAACCCGATTGAATTGTGCGTAGGACTTGTAGTGTTTCAAAAACTTGCGGTGGCTCTTGTTTACCACCATTTTTAAAAAGCGAACATCGTTTTTTGCTTCGAACTTCTTTGTTTGAAGTTCCTGCAAAAATGCATCCATCTCCTGTTGAATGGCAGCTCTTGAAGAATAGGGTGTCGTTTCGAGTAGCGCAGATAGTATGCTTCCTTGGGCTTGTGCAACCAACCTGGCGAAAAGGAAGAAAATGACTATTAGCACTCTCATTATTACCTGAATATTAACTTTATTAATATAAAATTAACAATTTGATAATATTGGACAACTGATCTGCGAAATTCTTTTAAAAATGAGGTAAATTTTAGATAACTTGGGGAAAATGGCCA
>JAJTHV010000096.1 GCA_021300095.1 Flammeovirgaceae bacterium
ACCCAGCGCTTCTACTTCCTCTACTTCCTCTGGCATCATCTTTTTGAAAAGATTTTCAATGCCAGCCTTTAGTGTGATCGTTGAAGATGGACAGCCGCTGCAGGAACCTTGCAAAGTCACTGTCACTTTTTTTCCATGCAATGAGTGAAATGTAATGGCTCCTCCATCTTGTTCTACTGCCGGGCGGATGTATTCATCCAGAATGGTTTTGATTTTCTTGATCGTCTCAGTTTCTTCTTGTGCTTCTGCTTCGGGAGCTTTCAAATCTAAAATTAGTTTGCCCGATTCGAGGAAGCTCAAAATATGCTTTTTCAATGTGTCTTGAATCTCCATCCACTCCACATCTTCTTTTTTAGTAACTGTTACGAAGTTGCTCGCATAGAAAACGCGATCCACAAACGGATACATAAAAAGTTCTTGTGCTAAGGGTGCGTTTTCGGCATCAGCCGGAGAGGGAAAATCGAAACTCATTCCTTCCGGAACCAGCATTTCGTTCACCACAAATTTGAGTGAATTGGGGTTTGGATTTGATTCCAGATATATATGGAGGGCTTTGGGAGCAGGTTTTAACATAATTCTAATTTTAACGAAAGAACAAATTTAGAAAATTTAAGTTCGATCCGACTTTAAACTTTCAACTGCGAATCAATAAAATCACTTATTTTAAAGGTGCCAACCGTTGAAAAGCGAGTTGGATGAACCTACACCCCCATTTTAAATGACATTCCCGAGATTGATTTGTATTGGCTTGCTTTTCTTTGCGGCCAACCTCGCTAAAGCTCAAAATGAATGTGCTTGCGATGGTTTTACCACGGAAAAGCGAAAAGAGTTTGAGGTGGCTATGCGAAGGGGGAACCAACAATTACTAGATTCACTCATCGTTCCTTGGAAGAATTCGTCCAGTGAATGTTGTCGTGCAGTTGGATTTACTTTAGAGTCCTTATTGTTCTTATCTAATTCTGAATTTGACCAAAGTTTTCAATCGGCCCGTGCAGCACAACAGCTGTTGAAGGGTCGGTTTCTCCCTTTTGCATCGATCGAGAGTGCCCGTTTAATAGGCAATTATTACAGCCGAAAGAGTAATCACGATAGCTCGATCTATTTTTATTATCAAGCACTTGAGTCGATTCAACGCGTGCAAGAGCCTCATTTGTTGGCTAAGATTTACAATGGAATTGCCGTAGATTTTTTGCGGCAAGAGCAAATTGATAAAGGATTGGAATTTACGAAGAAGGCTTTGCAAGCGGCCCGAGTCACAAATGATACGCTCTTGCTGGCTCAGTATCACTCCGATTTGGGAATTGTTTACTGGACGAAGTATGATAAAACAAAACAAGAAAAATACCTCGACTCAACCGCCCGTATCGTTCAACAAGCATTGTTGTACTCCAAGCTGACAAAATCGAATCTTAGCTTAACAAAAAATTATTTAACCATGGGCTCGATAGCCGAAGCCCGCAAAGACTTTCGAAAAACACTGATATATACCGACACACTACTTCAATTGGTGACAGCAAAAACCAGAGCCAACGCGATGGCATCTTTGTATATGTTGCGCGGTGCGGCTTATTCGGGTTTACAAGATCACACCAAGGCCATCGAATGTCAGGAGAAAGCATTGACATTTGCACATCAGGTAAAAAACCGATATCTGGAGAAGACGACTTACAACTATTTATATGGGGCCTACAAAGCAGCTGGGAAAACAGCTTTGGCACTGGAAGCATTGGAGCGCACCAAATTTTTAGGTGACAGCCTTGTGACGAGCGAAAATGTGGAGGCCATTAGCCGAATGGAACAGAAATACAATAAGAAAATCAACGAGCAAACGATTAAAGACCTCTCTCAATTGGCAGCCATACAAACGCTTGAGCTGCGGCAGAAAAATTTATTGATGATTGGCACCGCAGTGACAGCCGGATTGATTTTGTTACTGGCGTTTCTCTTTTACCGTCAGCGGAATTTAAATCACCAACAACGGGTGTTGGCCGTAGAAAACAAATTTCTCCGATTTCAATTGGATCCCCATTTCCTTTCCAATGCACTGGTATCCATTCAACGCTTTATGCTGGATAACAAAACAACTGAAGCAGCCGGGTACTTATCCAAGTTTTCACGATTGATGCGCCAGTTGCTGGAATATTCGCGCGAAGATTTAATAACACTTGAAGAAGAAATAGATTTGCTCCGAAACTATTTAGAATTGCAAAAATTACGGATGAAGGATAAGTTTAATTATGAGATTAAAATTGACGAGAAACTTTCTATCAGTGACCTGCGCATTCAACCAATGCTGGCGCAGCCATTCGTAGAAAATGCCGTGGAGCATGGATTGCCTGCCCATGGACAAGGAGTAATCGAGATCACATTCTCGATGTCGGGAGAGAATTTATTACTGGAAATCAAAGACAATGGGCTAGGAATTTCCACACAACCCAATCAGGGGCATTTATCTTTGTCCACTAAAATTATTCAAGAGCGCATAGAACTTTTAAATAAGTCAAATAAGAAACCGATCGATCTGCAAATTGGAAGTGTAACAAATGGCTCAGGCACACACGTACAATTGACTTTGCCAATCTATTCGTAATTTGCACGCATGAGAATTGCAATCATCGATGATGAAGAAGACCCGCGCGCTATTTTGCGCTCGTATCTTTTGATGGAGCAATCCACTGCGACTATAAAAGAAGCTGACGGAGTGGAAAGCGGGCTAGAACTGATTCGTGTTTTTAAACCGGAAATTGTTTTTTTAGATGTAATGATGCGCGATGGTACCGGATTTGATTTGCTAAAACGCTTGAATTCGATTGACTTTAAATTAGTGATAGTCAGTGGTCATAATGAATTTGCCTTGCAAGCGTTTCGCTTTAGCGCAATTGATTATCTGGTAAAGCCAATTGATGCCGATGAGTTGCGGTCAACGTTCGCGCGCATTCAATCGATGTTGGCTCCTAGCTGGCAGCAAATGCTGGAAGTAGTTCGACAAAGTATTCAGCCGGCTGCAAATGCAGATCGCAAAATTATTTTGAAAGATATGAATGCAGTGTATGTGGTGTCGATCAGCTCCATTATGCGCTGCGAAGCTTCGGATAATTATACGACATTTCATCTTAGCGATCAGCCAACGATTATCGTTTCACGTCCGCTCAAGGAGTACGATGATTTGTTACAGCCATTTAATTTCTTTCGGGTGCATCAAAGCCATTTGGTTAATCTGCATCATTTACAGCAATTCAATAAAAGGGAAGGCGGTAGTATAAAAATGAAAGATGGCAGCGAAGTGCCGGTTTCATCGCGCAAGCGCGAAGCTTTGTTGGCGGCTCTAACGCAATTCTCGTAGCGGCCCATCAGATAATCATTGGAGGGAAGCAAATTCTCAAATACCCGGAATAGGGGAAATAAGAAGGAGTTATTTGTTCATAAATGCTTGTCGAAGCACAATTGAATATTTTAACCTCTTATTATGAAACGCATTTCTTTATTCACTTTTTCTTTAGCTATTTTTTGTATCACCTTTCTTTTCAGTTGTAAAGACGAGGAAACAAAGCCATTGATTCAATTTCAAACGAATGGTAAGACCTATTCACTAAGCAAAGCAAATCTGTACCTGCGATTAGAAGGAACGTATGAAGGCACAACGAGTAATTATACTTATCGTGATTATTTGATCTCAGACGGACAACTTAAAGAAGGCGAAAACGGTTGGTCAGTCGATGACTATACGAATGCAACTTATTTTATTGCTTTCGAGTTGGCTACCATCAAACCTAATTCTATAAGCCCTGGAAATTTTCCTTTACATCGGTTTTGGAACAACGTGACGGATGGTTCTAATCTGAGTTATTTTTTTGCAGACTTTGAAGGTGTCACCTACGATACACCTGATAGCAATCCAAGTCCAGTGTTTAAAATTTCAGGAGGTACAGAACCAAACGAAAAAATGACTGTGGAATTCACCGGTAAGATTGCGATTCGAGCGGAAGGTGGTGCACTCACTCCTTTGGATGGTAAAGTTAATTTTATGGGTACCATCATCGATAAGCGCGATTAGCTACCTAACTCCTAAAGCGAAAAGGCTGCCACTTCCTCTGGCTGCCTTTTTTTATTAATCAATCCAGAAATCAAATTCTCGCAGTATGGTAGCGAATTCTCGTTCGATCGATACCTCTGATCAAATCACAATTTCATGAACAGGATTTAACACAGTTTAGCATATCTATAAAATCGATCTATAATGAAAACGAAGCTATTGTATTTTATCGCGGCCTTTTTGATGGCTCAATTGGCGTGGAGTCAGCCAACCATAACCTCATTCACTCCGTCAAGCGGGCCCATAGGCACTACGGTTACTATCACGGGAACAAATTTTAGTGCAACTCCGGCTAATAATATTGTCTACTTTGGCGGTGTACGAGCCACAACGATTAGCGCGGCTTCAGCAACTCAATTAACAGTTGTTGTTCCGCCAGGCGCCATGCACCAACCCATTTCAGTAACAGTAGCAGGTTTGAAAGCATATTCTGCCCAACCATTTGTTGTTGCTTTTGGAGGCTCTGGTATAAGTACTTCTTCCTTTGCGGCCCGACAAAGTTTTACGACCGGAGCTGACCCTGCCTTTATTGCACTCGGTGATTTAGATGGAGATGGCAAGATTGACGTGGTTACACCGAACAATGCGAGTATTATTAATGCTTCTTACTTTAGAAATCTAAGTACAGGTTCCGGTTCAATCGCATATTCAGCCAAAGCAGATTTTACGGTTGGATCTAATCCCATCTCGGCTTTTATTGGTGATATAGATGGTGACGGATTACCTGATCTTGTGGTAGCAAACTATGGAACCAATAACTACTCCATTTTTAGAAACACTAGCACGGTAGGTACGATATCTTTTGCTGCTCGTGTGAATATAGCTGCCGCATCGTTATCTACAAATCCATATGATGTTACTATTCGTGATATAGACGGAGATGGTAAGGCCGACTTGGTTGTATCTAATAATGGTAGCTCTTTCTTATCGGTTCATAGAAATACGGGTTCACTTGGAACAATCTCATTTGCAACGCCCATAGATTTTCAAGCATATACTAATCCTGTATCAGTATCTGTTGGTGATTTAGATGGAGATGGTAAACCCGATGTGGCTGTGGCTAATTTCTTTTCTTTGGATGGTGCTATCTCGGTCTTTAGAAATACCAGTACACCCGGTACAATTAGTTTTGCGACCAAGTTGGACTTGACACCCGGTTCACAACCCAGAAGTGTTGTCATTGGCGATATTGATGGTGACGGTAAATCCGATTTGGCAGTCGCCAATGGAAATAGCAATACCATGTCTATTTTTAGAAATACCAGCACGGTAGGCACATTATCGTTTGCTTCTAAAGTGGACGTTACTACAGGCACTGCACCGTTTTCCGTTTCATTAGGAGATATTGATGGCGATAGTAAAGTAGATTTAGCAGTAGCCAATTTCACTTCAGGAACTGTATCTGTTTTTAAAAACAACTCTACTCCCGGCACCATCAGTATTGCTACTAAAGTTGACTTTACAGCCACCACCCAACCACGCTCGGTTTTTATTGCTGATCAGGATGGCGATGGGAAAAACGATTTAACAACGGCCAATTTGGGCAGCGATAATTTTTCGGTATTTAGAAACATTATTCCCTCTCCGCAAACTATCACGTTTGGTCCGTTGGCAACGAAAACAGTGGGAGATTTTTCTTTTGCCATTTCTGCAACAGCCTCTTCCGGTTTGCCTGTAACTTTTAGTAGCGATAATACGGCTGTGGCAGCCGTGGCTGGAAATACCGTTGAAATTATTGGTGCGGGAACGTGTAACATCATCGCCTCGCAAGCCGGTAACGCGAGCTTCGGCCCTGCACCAAACGTATCACAGCCGCTGGTTGTGAACAAAGCCAATCAAACGATTACTTTCGGGGCAATCGCATCAAAAGTATTTTCTGATCCGGCCTTTACATTAGTTGGCACGTCATCATCAGGATTGGCCATTACCTATACAAGTAGTAATACATCGGTAGCTACTGTTTCAGGCAATACAGTAACCATTACGGGAGTCGGTTCAACGACTATCACTGCATCCCAACCCGGAAATACAAGTTATAATCCTGCAACCAATGTATCAAGAACCTTAACGGTGAATAAGGCCACTCAAACCATCACATTTAATACATTACCCACCAAAGCTTTTGGCGATGCCAATTTCGCGTTAGGTGCCACGGCATCTTCAGGATTGGCTTTAAGCTACATTAGTTCTAATACATCGGTGGCCACCATAAGTGGATCAACGGTGACAATCGTGGGTGTTGGCTCAACAATCATTACCGCATCGCAAGGTGGCGATGCCAATTACATTGCTGCTAATAGCGTCCAGCAAACACTTACTGTCAATAAAGCAAATCAGACCATTTCGTTTGGCTCGCTGGCAAGCAAAACGTTTGGCAGTGCTCCGTTTAATTTAACAGCCACCACTTCATCTGGTTTACCCATTTCGTATACAAGTAGTAACACAGCCGCAGCGACCATTTCCGGAAACACTGTTAACATTCTTGGAACGGGTACATCCACCATCACGGCCTCTCAAGCAGGCAATGCAAATTACAATGCAGCTACCAGCGTTGGGCAAACCCTCACTGTCACGCCTGCTGACCAAACGATTGTATTTAATTCGCTGCCCGCAAAAGTTTTTGGCGATGCACCATTCGCATTATCGGCAACAGCTTCATCGAACTTGCCTATTACCTTCAACAGCAATAACTCGGCAGTGGCCACCATTTCAGGTAATACCGTCACGATTGTTGGTGTAGGCACAGCTACGATTACTGCATCGCAAGGTGGTACCAGCAATTACAATGCAGCTCCCAATGTGGAACAAACTCTCACGGTAAGTAAAGCCAACCAAACGATTACTTTCGGCTCGTTGCCCACTAAGACTTTTGGAGATGGACCTTTCACTATTTCAGCTTCTTCATCTTCTGGCTTACCTGTTTCTTTTTCAAGCAGCAATACTGCCATCGCTACTGTATCCGGAAACACAATAACCATTTTAGGTGCCGGTAATGTGGGTATCCTTGCATCGCAAACGGGTAATGCAAATTACAATGCTGCAACTGTCGTGCAGCAGCTTTTGACGATTGACAAGACCACGCAAACCATCACATTTGCTCCGCTTTCCGCAAAAACGGTTGGAGATCCATCCTTCACCATCTCAGCCACGAGCTCCAGCGGATTGCCCGTAACTTTTTCGGGTAACAATGCTTCTGTGGCATCTATCTCCGGCAACACGGTTACAATTAATGGTGGAGGCATTGTAACGATTACGGCTAATCAGGTTGGGAATGGGAATTATCTTCCTGCTACTTCGGTAAGTCAGTCACTTACCGTCAACAAACTCAATCAAACGATCACATTCAATCCATTATCTACTCGCATCGTGGGCGACATTTTTACACTCACGGCCAGTTCCTCTTCATCGTTGGGAGTTACCTATACCAGTAGCAATACTTCCGTAGCTACCATCTCAGGCACTTCATTAACAGTAGTGGGGGCAGGAACAGCGGTGATCACGGCTTCGCAAGCCGGCAATGCGAGTTACAATCCCGCAAGCGATGTTCAACAAACACTCACGGCTAACAAAGGAAATCAAGTGATCACATTTAACTCACTTCCGGATAAGACTGTAGGAGACCCAGCATTTAACCTGCAAGCTACGGCTTCCTCCGGACTATCAGTTACGTACGCAACCACCTCACCCCGAATTTCTATTTCAGGAAATCAGGTAACTATTTTAAGTGGCGGAAGAACCAATGTGACGGCATCTCAGGCAGGTAATGCAAATTATAATGCAGCTATTTCGGTAACGCAAAGCTTTTGCATTAAACCGGCCAAGCCTACCATTGCTGTTTCCAATCCGAATACGGCCTCACCTACACTCACCAGCAGTGCAAGTGATGGAAATCAATGGTTTAAAGATGGTTCGCTTATTTCGGGTGCCACGAACAAAACACTGGCATTGACCAGTGAAGGAATTTATAAAGTGCAATCGACCATCGATGATTGTGTAAGTGAATTTTCAGACGTGATTACCATTGTGGTGACAGGAGATCAAATTGATCCGGCTTCCTCCATTGCCTTGTATCCTAATCCGGCATCAGAAGAACTCATCATCTCATTAGGAGGCTTTGATTCCAATCAGCCCGTTGAAGTAAAGTTGATGGACATCTTTGGTCGCAAACTTCAGTCGGATGAGGCGCTGGGAGGTGCTGAAGTGAAGATGAATATCCGATTGCTGAGTCAAGGTCAATACATCATCCTAATGCAACAAGGGCGGACCCGCATAGCCAAATCTTTTATCAAATCAACTAACTAATTTTGTATGAAAATTACTTCGAGATATTACGAGCCAACATTTTGTGCGATCACCCTTGCGATCATCATGATGTTAATGGCAATGGTGGGATGTGGCGGAGATTCCGCAGCGCCTTCTGCTACTGAGATTGCGACTAATCAGTTGAAAGCCAATACCTGGCGCATCAGTTCAGTGATGGTTGACGGTGTGGATAAAACATCGATGTATACAAACATGACTTTGTCATTTACATCGAATAGTTTCTCCACTACGAATGGCAGAGTGGTATGGCCTGCCAGCGGAACATGGACTTTTACCGATAACACAGCAAAGAAAATCAAGCGCAACGACAACCTGGAGGTGACGATCACGGAAGTGTCAGCAACAGCATTGAAGCTATCCTTAACATGGACGACCGGCACGTTAGGTACGGGTCGAAATACCTCCATCGCAGGTAACCATGTTTTTAGTTTTATCAAGTAGTATTATCGAACGATGGAGAGCTTGGCAATCACCGGCAAGTGGTCGGATGGATAATAGGTGCCGTCATGATCGGCAAGTACCTGATACGATTCTGTTTTCCATCCGGCAGAATGAAAAATATAGTCGATGGTTTTGCAGGTCATGGCGTTTACCGTAAATCCGCAGAACGTACCAACGGCAGAATCTGCAGGTCGGGTGTCGTAGAACTTCGTACCGATTTCGCTAATCATACTCTGATACGGTGGTTCGGTTGGCTCTGAATTAAAATCTCCGGTGATAATGACTGGCATTGTTTTGTTGAAATCCAAATAGCCTTCAATGTATCCTTTTATCAAAATGGTGCTATTCAATCTGGCCTCTTTGCCAATATGGTCAAAGTGTGTGTTGAGCACCAAGAAGGTTTGCCCTGAAGTTTTATCTTTCAGTTCAGCATGTGTAACCACACGTGTAATGGCGGCATCCCAACTTTTACTTCCTGGCACATCTGGTGTTTCCGAAAGCCAGAAAGTATTTTGCTTCAGCACATCAAACTTTTCTTTCTTGTAAAAGATAGCCGAGTATTCTCCTTTTTCTTTTCCATCATCGCGACCCACGCCCACAAAAGCATAGTTGGGTAAGCCACTTTGTAAATCCTGCATTTGGTGATGCAGCACTTCTTGCACACCTAAGATGTCTGGATTATTTTTTGTGATCAATGCAATCAGTTTTGCTTTGCGATTGGGCCACGCATTCACGCCATCGGCCTGTGTGTCTAACCGAATGTTGTAGGTCATCACCGAATAGGTTTGGGCGAAGGATACGTGACATAGAAGGGTGAAAAGAATAGAAGCAACGATTTTCATAGACTTGATATATTTTTCCAATTAATGACGGAATAGTTTTTATGTTTTTTTTCTTCGCCTGCATATACAATGCATCCTTCGGTTTGTCCGGTTAGCTTTTGCCAATAGTTAAGCCCTTTGAAGAAATCCATATTCAATGTAGCAGCCGATTTAATCTCAACAGGAATTTGAGTACTTCCTTGGTCGATGAGTACATCGATTTCATTTCCACTGCTGTCGCGCCAATAGAACAGATTGCTGCGTTGCCCTTTGTTAAAGCGATTTTTGAGCATTTCAACAATGATAAAATTTTCAAATAGTGCACCCCGATATCCGTGATTGATTAATTCACTATAATTTTTAATCCCTAGTAAATAACAAGCTAATCCCGTATCGTAAAAATAAAGCTTGGCAGATTTAGTCAACCGCTTGTTAAAGTTTTTATAGTAAGGAGGAAGTGTGTACACAATGTAACTGGCTTGTAGTATTCCTAGCCATGATTGAATAGTTTTATGATCAACTCCTGTATCATTAGCCAGATTTGTCAGATTAATTTGCTGACCTATCCTTCCAGCACACAGGTATAAAAACCGCTGGAAGGAAGTTAGGTCCGAAATGTTTTTAATCAATCGTACATCTCGTTCAATATACGTCCGTACGTAACTTGAAAACCACGCGTCCCACTTTGTTCTATCATGAACAATGGCTGGGTAGCCTCCTAGGAATATATGCTCCTCCAGTGAGATTGGAGGTTGAGGGCAGGTTTTACTTTCTGAGATTGAAAAGGGTAATAAATCCACATAGGCTACTCTTCCTGCAAGCGATTGAGAAATTGATTCTAAGAGTAAAAAATTGTTTGAACCAGTGAGAATGAATCTCCCTTTTTGATTTGAGTTATCAAGTATTCCTTGCAGATACGAAAACAATTCCGGTGCTTTTTGAGCTTCATCTAGCACTGCTCCTTCTGGATATGCCGAAAGGAAGCTGACCGGGTCACTCAAAGCTAGATTTCTATCCGCAGGATTTTCAAGGGAAACATATGGCTTTTCGGGAAAGAATAACTTAACCATTGTGGTTTTTCCGCTTTGCCGAGGTCCTGTTATGGCGATAGCTTTAAATTCAGATACCAGCTCTTTTAGGAGAGTAAATGGATCTCTATGTATCATTCATGCAATTTGGGAATTTAATTCCCAAATTGCAAATAATACTATCAATCAATTAGTTACGTTTTATTTTGAGCTACTTTCCTCCTCTACCAGCTCTCCTTCCCATTTGCTTACCACCGCAGTGGCAATGCTATTGCCCACTACATTGGTGGCGCTGCGGCCCATATCCAATAACGGATCAATACCTAGTAAGAGTGCAAGTCCCGCTTCCGGAATATTAAAAGTGGCCAGCGTGCCGGCAATGACAACCAACGAAGCGCGCGGTACTCCGGCAATGCCTTTGCTGGTAAGCATCAACACGAGCAACATGCTCATTTGGGTAGCCATCGATAACTCAATGCCATATGACTGGGCAATGAACAACGAAGCGAAAGTCATGTACATCATGCTGCCATCCAGGTTGAAGGAATAGCCGAGTGGCAGCACGAAACTCACAATTTTGTCTTTGCATCCAAATTTTTGCAATAACTCCATTGTCTTCGGAAAGGCGGCTTCGCTACTACTCGTGCTGAAAGCAAGAAGGATCGGTTCTTTTACTTTTCGTAAAAGCGCAATCACACGTTTGCCAATGATCAGTGATCCGGCCAACGCCAACACAATCCATAAAATCAATAAGCCTGAGTAAAATTCAGTAATGAATATGGAGTACGTTTTTAAAATTCCTAAACCTTGTTTGGCGATGATGGCTGTCATGGCACCGAACACAGCAACTGGTGCGAAGTTCATGACGTAACCCGTTACTTTTAAAATAACATGGGCTATCGCATCCATGGCCTTGATCACAATTTTGCCCTGTTCGCCAATGGCGGCTGTGGCTACGCCAAAGAAAAGAGAGAACACCACGATTTGTAAAATTTCATTTTTCGCCATCGCGTCAATTACGCTGGCAGGAAATACATGGTACAAAAAGTCTTTTAGCGAGAGGCTGTTGTGTGCAAGCCCAATGTCGGTGCCAGCATCTGGCACGGGCAAATGCATGGCTATACCAGGTTTGAATATGTTAACTAAAATCATTCCCAACAACAAGCTTGTTAAAGACGCACCAACAAACCACAACAGCGTTTTTCCACCGATGCGCCCAACAGAATTGATGTCGCCCAGTTTGGCTACACCCACTACCAGTGTGGTGAACACAAGTGGCGCTACAATCATTTTGATCAGACGCAGGAAGATATCAGCCAAGATGGAGAATGGCTCTACCTTTTTATCGCGCGCAGAGATAACGGCACCACGTTCTTTTATAATTGATTTTTTTTGTTGCTCAAGAGAAACCACCGCCAGGCTATCTGTGGTTTTAGAAATATCCTGTTGTGTTTGCTGCAATCTCTGTTCGAAGGCCTCGAGTTTTGTGTTTTCATCAGCCACATAACTTTTGTTGAGCACAAATCCTAAGCCAATGCCCACCACTAAGGCAATGATGATGTAGAGAGTTAGTTTGCTTTTCTTGGGTGAAGTGGTTTCCATAAATCAAAAATGAGTGAGTTAGTAAAGCTAAACTTTTGAAGCCTTATTTCGCAATAAAAAATCAGCTAGCACCAGCGCGGCCATAGCTTCCACAATCGGTACGGCACGTGGTACCACGCACGGATCATGTCTGCCTTTGCCGGAAACAATAGCTTCATTTCCTTCTTTATCGATTGTGGTCTGATCTTGCATGATGGTAGCCACCGGTTTGAAAGCCACATTGAAATAAATGTCTTCTCCATTGCTGATGCCGCCTTGCACTCCACCCGAATGGTTGGTCTTCGTGCGGATTTTGCCGCCTTCATTTACAAACTCATCGTTATGCTGTGATCCACGCAACTCAACTCCCGCAAAACCACTTCCATATTCAAAACCTTTGACAGCATTTATGCTAAGCATGGCTTTGCCCAACTCGGCATGCAACTTATCAAATACCGGTTCGCCCAATCCCACCGGAGTATTTTTAATCACACAACTCACCACTCCACCAATCGTGTCGCGGTCTAAGCGCACCTGATCAATGAGTGCAATCATTTTTTCCGCTGTCGCGGGATCAGGGCAGCGCACGATGTTGTCTTCCGTTTTACGGAGATCCAGTTGTGTGTACTCAGGAGCTTTGAGAGTGCCTACCTGCGATACATACGCATTGATTTCCACTCCGTGCTTGCGAAGCAACAATTTGGCAATGGCACCGGCTGCAACACGTGCGGCTGTTTCGCGAGCCGAGCTTCTGCCGCCACCGCGATGATCCCGAATGCCATATTTTTCCTGATAGGTGAAATCAGCATGTGAAGGTCGATATGTATTTTCGATGTGACTATAATCTTTGCTGCGCTGATCCTGATTTTCGATTACTATGGCAATGGGTGTGCCGGTAGATTTACCTTCAAAAAAACCTGAAAGAATTTTAAAGCTATCGTCCTCTTTGCGTTGTGTAGTGATCTTGGACTGACCCGGTTTTCTGCGATCCAACTCGGATTGAATGAATGCTTCATCGATCGTTAATCCGGCCGGACAGCCATCAATAATAACTCCAATGGCGAGGCCGTGACTTTCACCAAAAGTGCTGATCTTAAATAGAGTTCCGTAATTATTTCCCATGCTACTTCCGGAAGATCATAAATACCGAGGCTCCCAGAATGAGCAAGATAAAAACATTCAACGCAATTTTTTGCCCGTTGCGCGAAATAGAGGATTTTAATGTGTTGTCAGCTGCATCCGCCCGATCATAAAACGAGCCAAGGTTATTACTTTCAATAGCTTGATTCTTTTGACTTTCGCCAATTACCGTTACTACTTGTTTGGATTTTAATGTGTCGTACTTGCGGGTAGTCGGATTGAAGTATACCCATTGAAAATAATCACCCAATTTAAAAGAGCCAGGCTCTTTGGGGATCATAAAATAACTGAATGATTTATTACCCGACACGCGGCCGATATCGCGGGTAATATTTTGTTTGATGTTCGGTTCGTAAATATCAAAGCTGTTGTTGGGTGCGATTAGCGGTTTCTCAATGCCTGTAATATTTCCTTCACCATATATCGTAAAGTCGTAGCCCACGCTTTGTCCGGTTTCTAAATTATTTTTTGCCAATCGTTCTTCTAACCGATACTCACCTACCGACACGGCATCACGTAAGGGGTGAGGAGGCAGTTCTCTTACCTTCACACTTTTTGGTTTGGAGTGGAAGGTTTTAAAATCCTCTTGCCGATTTTGACCAAAGAAGGATGGATTCTTAGCTACTTTAAATTTGATCATCTCCAACCCTACGCTGGGAAACTGAACCACTTGTGCATTCAGCGGGTAGAAAGTGGCCTGATAAATTTTGTATTGCGTATAATTCTTGCCGTTGATTTGAATGGGTTCTCCTTCAATGCTCTCGATATTGAAATTTTCCTCCCAGCAGTTGGCCGGTTTTAGTTTTTTTAGAATTTCACTCAATTGTTTTCCTAAATCATGAAACTGCATGGGCGCTCGATTGCTCTCAGCCACTAAGAATGAAAGTGTAGCTGTAAATCCTTCGCCTACATATACTTCGTCTTTGCTGGTAGTCAATGCGAGCAGCGCATCCTCTTTTACATCTACAAACTCGGGTGTTCCTCTGCCAAAGAAGTCATCGCGCGAATCGCGATCAAAAAAACTACGGAAAGGATCGGATTGTTGCACTTGCACGGGAGGACCAACCTTCACTTTTTTCCCGGTAACGGAATAAGGTTGATCGTTTACTTTCATTTTAAAAGATGGAATGGTGACCATTCCTTGTCGGGTGGGTGCGTAGGTCATGATGATGCTCTGAGAAGAACTCATCTGCCCATTGATGATGCTGGTTTGCGAAGAGGAAGAGGTGCCTCGTTTTTGAAATCCATCAATGTCCGGAAAGTTGTCATAGCTTCTCAAGCGGTCGTTATTGACCGTTATGGTGATAGCCCATGCCTGATTTTCGCCAATTTCGTTAGGACCCAAATCAATCTGCACACTTTGCCCCTTCGCCCAACCGGCCAAAAGAGAGCAAAAAATCAAAAAACCGCTTCTTATCATAGATTTTCAATGTTGCAATTAGCATCGCAACTTGTTGCAATACAAAATTAAAATCTTCTTTTTAGTTATTAAACTTGTTTTGTACTTTCATATGCTGGTGTTTCAGCAAACGCGCTTTTCGGAAGATGTCGAAACTAGTTGTAAAGTTTGAATGATCTATTTCGAAGGCAGAAAATTGATTTTAATGGGCACAAATTAGGGGATAGTCGATTGCGATTAGTCGTAAAGCAACTACCAGCCGATTTCATCGTTGTAACTCTAACTATTTCAAAAAGTGTTAAGCAGTAGAATGAAAATGCTCAATTATGTTAAAAACATCCTCAGCCGAGTGAGTTTTGACGCGTTGCTCTTCGAAAAAGAGCTAAGAAAGGCCATCAAAGTTTTGATAGCCGAAGAGATACAGGAGCTCAGAAATTGGTGTTATGCCAATTATGGGAATGAGCATCGGGCCATATTAAACCGATGTTTTGTGGTTGCTTAATTTTTAGTTCAGACAAAGAAAAATCAAAACCCTGGTGAATAGCCGGGGTTTTTTGTTGCGTTTATTTTTGCTAAGACCTATTGTCAATCATTTGCCTTTCGCTCGCTATATTTCAGAACCTAAATCGTAAAATATGATGAGAATCTTTTTCGCCAGCCTGTTTGCGCTTGGCTCAGTCGTTGCCATTGCACAACGTGGCATCACACCATCGGACATTTATCGCTTAAAATCTGTTAGCGACCCGCAAGTTTCGCCCGATGGCAAATTGGTGGCGTATGTGTTGTCAACTCCCGATTCTGCCAAAGATAAATCCGATGCAGATATCTGGATGATCAACTGGGATGGCACCGAATCCGTCAAACTCACAGCCAGCAAAGAAGGAGAAAGCAGACCACGCTGGTCGCCCGATGGCAAGTATCTCACTTTTATGTCATCGCGCTACGAAACAAAATCATCGCAAATCTGGCGCATGGACAGGCGTGGAGGGGAAGCAGAAAAATTAACAGATTTGAAATACAGCATCAGCGATTATGTGTGGAGTCCTGATGCAAAAAAAATAGCATTGGTTATTCAGGATCAGGAATCGAGCGATGAAGCGGAAAAAAAGAAAACCACTAAACCCATTATGATTGATCGCTATCACTTTAAATCCGATGGTGAAGGATACATGGAGCGCAAGCGAAATCATCTATATGTTTTTGATGTAGAAACCAAAAAGATAGACACACTTACTCGTGGCGACTTTGATGAAGGCAATCCAGTGTGGTCGCCCGATAGCAAAAAGATTGTATTCGTTAGCAACCGCACAGCCGACCCCGATCGCAATGGAAACACCGACTTGTGGGTGATGGAAGCAAAGAAAGGTGCAGCTATCAAGCAACTTACCACCTGGCAAGATTCAGACACGAGTCCGGCCTGGAGTGCAGATGGAAAATGGATTGCATATTTGAAATCGCAAACTCCGGAATACGATATCTATGATCAACCCCAACTGGCTCTTATTCCAGCAGAAGGAGGAACTCCAAAAATACTGAATGCAAAATTAGATCGCGATATATCAGCACCACGCTGGGCCGTAGACAGCAAATCTGTTTTTGTGTCGGTAGAAGATGACCGCAGAAGTTATGTGGCCTCTTTTGATTTGGAAGGATCTATGACAAAGCACACAAGTGGTGATCGCACGTTTGCCGGATTGCAGCGTGGAGCAAACAATACCTGGGTGGGGTTATCGAGCGACCCAGCAACACCAAATGAAATTTATGTATTGGAGAACATGGCCATCCGCAGACTCACGCACATTCACAACGATTTTTTAAAGCCATTGGTGTTAGCCACTGCCGAAGGTTTTTCATCTAAAAGTAAAGACGGTACTATCGTCAATAGTTTATTGTATTGGCCGGCTAATCAACCCAAAGACAAAAAGCTTCCGCTGATTTTGTGGATTCATGGTGGGCCTACTTCGCAAGATGATTTTAGTTTTGATTTCATTCCTCAAGTTTTTGCTGCGCAAGGATATGCGGTAGCCACGGTGAACTATCGCGGTAGCAATGGCCGAGGCATGGCATACAGCCGCGCTATTTTTGCGGACTGGGGAAACAAAGAAGTGATGGATTTATTGGGAGCCGTTGATTACCTGATTGCAACTGGTCGAGTAGACGCTGCGAAATTGGGCATTGGCGGATGGAGCTATGGAGGTATTCTTACGGATTATGTTACGGCAACCGATCCGCGATTCAAGGCCGCTGCAAGTGGCGCAGGTAGTGCATTGCAACTTTCCATGTATGGATCAGATCAATACATTGCACAATATGAAAATGAATTGGGTGTGCCTTGGAAAAATATGGATAAGTGGATGAAAGTATCGTATCCGTTTTTAAATGTTGAGAAAATCAAAGCACCGACTTTGTATATGGTAGGCGAAAAAGATTTTAATGTGCCGGCAGCAGGAAGCGAGCAAATGTACCAGGCGCTCAAGTCGCTGGGGGTGCCAACACAATTTGTAGTTTATCCGGGGCAACATCACGGCATCAGCGTGCCGAGCTATCAGAAAGATCGGTTGACACGGTATCTGGAGTGGTACAACAAATACATCAACAAAGAAGAGTTGAAAGACAAACTACCGCCAAAGAAGTGATTTTATCCAAAGCGTGTCTGGTAACAAATAGCCAGACACGCTTTATTCATTTATTCATTCTTTAAACTGTCTACTGGCTTTGCAATAGCCGCTTTAATTGCCTGATATCCTACGGTGAATACTGCGATCAGAACAGATGAGAATCCGGCTGCAGCAAAGAGCCACCAACTCATTTCAATGTGGAAGGCATATTTGTCCAGAAAATTTTGTGAGAAGTAGTACGCGACTGGGGCAGCGATGGCAAATGAGATGAGAACCAGTTTTAAAAAATCGGTGGAGAGAAGCAGTACAATATTGTTCACTGTAGCGCCCATTACTTTACGTATACCGATTTCTTTGGTGCGTTGAATGGAAGTAAAAGAAGCCAATCCAAACAATCCAAGGCAACAAATAATTATAGCAATTCCCATAGCTGTTGAAATAAGCTGCGACATATTTTGCTCGTTGGAGTAAAATTTTTTGATCGTTTCATCAACAAAAGTATAATTGAATGGCTCATCGGGATACACATTTTTCCATGCTTGTTCCAGTTGAGATATACCTGCCTGATAGGTGCCATCGGTCTTTTGTAGCTTCATGCTAAAGGAATAAAAATGATCGGTTTCGCAGGCCATGTACACCGGCTTGTATTCAGCCACCAGCGACATGATGTGAAAATCTTTCACAACTCCTACAATCGGATAGGCATTGTTATTTTGAATAAGTTCTTTCCCAATCGATTCTTCAGGTGTAAGCCCAAGTTCTTTGGCATACGTTTCGTTGATCAATACTTCACGCATGCTATCCGAAAGAACCAAATTTCTTCCGGCTACCAGTTGAATACCATATAGGGATAAGTAGTTTTCATCACCGAATTTTCGAAAAGCCATCGTTTTGATTTCTTCACCGCTGCCTTTGTAAGTAAGTTCGCTGGAACTAAACCCGTTTTGTGCAGGTGCCCCGCTGCAAAACGAAATGGCTTCCACTTCTTTTATTTTCGCTAGCTCATTTCTGAAAACCGATCGTTTAGATGCCGACTCCCTCCAGGGAGTTCCAATGTTCACAATCGCATCGCGCGTAAAGCCCAAATCTTTAGTCAGCATGAAATTGATTTGTGATAAAACAACAAAGGTGCCGATGATTAAAACCTGTGCAAAGCCAAACTGAAAGATAATGAGCGTTTTGCGTAGGTACGCGGTGCGCGAATTCGCACTATTTACATACGCTTGATTTTTGAGTGCCAGCGCTGGCAAGAATGAAGATAGATAAAAGGCCGGATATAGCCCGGACAGAATTCCGACTACCAAGATTACCAAACCAAGGAAAAGTAGAATTTGCCACTGAGCTAAATCCAAAGCTACACCAGCCGGAATAAATTTATGAAAGAAGATAAGGCTGAACTCGCACAGCGGCAAGGAGAGAAGTACGGCAAAAATTGTCAGCAAAATACTTTGTCCTAAGAACTGGCCCACCAGTTGAGAACGCGATCCGCCCAACACCTTGCGCACACCCACTTCTTTCGCACGCTTGACGGCTTGTGCAGTTTCTAAGTTGATAAAGTTAATCGAGGCGATCAGGAGCAAGAGAAGTGCCACCACAATAAGAGTAGTTAAAGTAGACTTGCTGGCAGGGATCCGGCTGCGATCGAAAATTCCAAGTGTTCCATTGAAATGCAGATCATCCAGCGGCTGAAGTTTGTAGGTGAGAAACCAGCCGGCATCTTTGTTGTTGGCAACATAGGTTTCATCCAACTTCTTTAATTGTTGTTCAATTGCACCCAACGAGGCAAGGTCTTTTATCTTGATGAATAATTGAGCGCTGCTATTAGTGTTTCCCCAGTTGTTGGGTTCAATATTATCTTTCAGGAAACTTTGGTCAATGGTAGAAATAGATATGAAGTCGGTGAAATCAAAATCACTCTTAATCGATAGATCATTTACGATACCGGAGACTGTCAGCACCAGTGAATCATTATAATGAATGGTTTGCCCGATTATTTTAGATGGCTCCGTTGTTTCAAAATATTTTTTTGCTTTTGAGGAGGTAAGAACAACCTGAAAAGGTTTACTAAGCGAAGTGGCAGGCGATCCCTCCACCCATGTGTAGTCTTTCAATAAAGCGAAATACGTCTCATCGACAATGGCGATCGTTTCTTGATTTCCGAGTTCTTTGTTTCGGTCTGCCAACTTTACTTTGGCACTATAGGTGTGAAGGGGAGCAACTACGTCCGTGCCGGTGAATTGATCTTTCACCATCGCTTGTACACCCGTTGTTACCCCCCGATTGGTGCCATCAAAAGCGCCACTAAAATTGGAATAGATTCTAAAAATTCGATCGGCATCACTTACCTGATTATAACCGAACTCATAATGAACCAGCAAAAAAATAGTAAGGCAAGCGCTGATGCCAACCGTGAGGCCAATCACGTTGATGATGGTGTGTAATTTGTTGTGGACTAAATTGCGCCAGGCAATGGTGAAGTAATTCTTGATCATATCGCAAGGTTAGATGGAGTGGTATTACCAATAACCATTCCAAACTGAATAAGACTTACAATTGGGCGAATCCGAATGAATTAGTCGTTAGCAATTGTCGCGAAGCGGGCAAAAGTGTGCGTATTCGGGCAATCTGTATTTTTTGCAAATCTGGAATCCAATTCCATTTTTGCAAGTTTTTGTAAATCTGGAATTCACAGAAATTGTCCTTACTGAAAAGCGATGTTGCGCTGAAGCCCTTTTAGTTGTGTTCGTGTAACGGCTGAGCGCTCGAATAATTTTTTGAAAACATCTTCAGTAATCTCCCGCCAGTCGGCTGGCTTCATTTTTTCAAGATCCGGATGGGGCGCAAATTTTTTTTCTAGATGAGGTTTGGCAAAGCGGTTCCACGGGCACACATCCTGACAAATGTCACAACCAAAAATCCAATTTTCGAACTTGCCTTTTACTTCGGCAGGAATTTCTTCTTTCAATTCAATGGTAAAATACGAGATGCACTTGCTACCATCCACCACAAATGGTTGCGGAATGGCCTCCGTAGGGCACGCATCCATACAAGCTGTGCAGGTGCCACAATAATCTTTTATCGGGCCATCCGGTTCCAACTCCAAATCAATGATCAGTTCGGCTAAAAAGAAAAAGCTGCCCATCTCACGATTCAACAAAAGTGAATTTTTCCCAATCCAGCCAATGCCCGATTGCTGTGCCCAAGCGCGCTCATGCACAGGAGCAGAGTCAACAAAGGCTCGGCCGCTCACCTCACCTATTTCTTGCTGAATGATTTCTAAAAATACTTTTAGTTTTTCTTTAATGACGAAATGATAGTCTTCGCCATACGCATACTTGGCAATTTTAAAAGAATCAGGATTGGCTTGTGCAAGATCTTTTTCGGGAAAATAATTGTAAACTAAACTCACCACCGATTTAGAACCTGGCACGAGCAGCGTAGGGTCGAGTCGTTTGTCGAAGTGATTTTCGAGGTAACTCATCTTCCCTTGGTAGCCGCGCTTCAGCCATTCTTCTAATCGCGGAGCCTCCGCTTCTAAGAAACCGGCTTTGCTAATCCCGCAAAAGGAAAACCCAAGCTGCTGAGCCGTTGACTTGATGAAATTTGTATGGTGCGTTACGCTCAAAATGATGAATCAAACTCAGTCAAATAATCCAGGTCTTTTCGAAATGGGAGCTACAATTTTTAAATGTTTGTAAGCCAACTCAGTTGCCTCGCGACCACGCGAAGTACGTTTGATGTATCCTTCCTGAATTAAGAAAGGTTCATACACTTCTTCAATGGTTTCGGCTTCTTCACCCACGGCTGTCGCGATCGTGGTCAATCCCACAGGACCGCCTTTAAATTTCTCGATGATGGTACTGAGGATCCGATTGTCCATGTCGTCCAATCCATTCTCATCTACATCGAGCGCCTTCAACGCCATTTGTGCAATGGGCTTGGTGATGGTGCCGTCTCCTTTTATTTGCGCAAAGTCGCGTGTACGTCTGAGCAAGTTGTTGGCGATGCGCGGTGTGCCTCGGCTTCTTCGTGCGATTTCAAAGGCAGCATCGTCTACGATCGGAGTGGCCAAAATCAAAGCCGAGCGTTTCACGATAGTAGTCAGCAGTGCCGAGTCATAATATTCCAATCGTGCGTTGATGCCAAATCGTGCCCGCAAAGGCGATGTGAGCAATCCGGCCCGCGTAGTGGCCCCGATGAGTGTAAATGGATTAAGCCCGATTTGTACAGATCGCGCATTGGGCCCGCTATCGAGCATAATGTCGATGCGAAAATCTTCCATGGCCGAGTACAAGTATTCTTCTACGATGGGGTTCAATCGATGAATCTCATCAATGAACAACACATCATTCGTTTCCAGATTGGTCAATAATCCGGCAAGGTCGCTGGGCTTGTCGAGCACTGGCCCCGAAGTAATTTTAATACTCGAGCCCAACTCGTTAGCGATAATAAATGAAAGGGTCGTTTTTCCTAGACCGGGAGGCCCGTGTAACAACACGTGATCAAGCGATTCGCTGCGCTGTTTGGCTGCCTGCACAAACACTTTTACATTGTCTACTACTTTTTGTTGACCAGTAAAGTCAGAGAAGGAGAGGGGGCGAAGTGCTTTCTCTACCTCTTTTTCGCCACTTTCCAGGCTCTCGCCATCCGCTTTTAGATATTCTTCACGCATGTTCAAAATTCAAGATTTATCAGTCAAGATTCAAGCGAAGTGGGTTTTCTTCTGCTAATTTTGCCGCCTGATTTACAAAAGATGAACAATCGAACGAAGAATGCAATCTATTCGCTCCTGCTGATCGTTGTTTTCATTTCAATATGGTGGTCACGGCAGCCTAAAACAACGACCCCCGATCCCATTAAGATCAGCGGTAAAACAATGGGCACCAGTTACAATATCACGTATTTTGATCCGCAACAGCGGGATTATAAATCATCAGTTGATTCATTGTTGGTGATAGTAAATCAATCGATCAACAATTATGACCCTGAATCAGAAGTGTCGCGATTCAACAAGGGTGCTGGTTCGTTTCAATTTGTTTTGCCTTATTTATCAGCACCAACCAAGAAAGCCTTGGAAGTAGCGCAAAGTTCGGATGGTGCATTTGACCCAACGGTGATGCCACTCGTCTACGCTTGGGGTTTTGGAAGCAAGAAAGACAAACCGATTCCCACCAAAGCACAAATTGATTCAATTAAAGCCTTTGTTGGCTTTGAGAAAGTGCAATGGTCGGCCGCGCAGATTACAAAGACTGATCCCCGTGTTCAGTTGGATTTTGGTGGCATCGGACAGGGCTATGGTGCCGATGTAATTACAGGATTTTTGAAATCGAAGGGAATTAAAAACATGCTGGTGGAGTTAGGTGGGGAAGGAATGGCATGTGGTATTAACTTAAAATCTGGAAAGCCCTGGGAAATTGGAATTTTGGATCCGGATTCGAAGCAAGACAGCTTGTTCTTTAAAGCATATGTGAAGCTGCAAGACAAGTCGTTTACTACTTCCGGAAACTATTTTAACTATCGCGTTATCGATGGTAAAAAGTATTCGCATACCATCGATCCAAAAACGGGCTATCAGGCAGAGCGAGCTATTTTGAGTGCTTCTGTTTTTGCTGCCGATGCAATCACGGCCGATGCATGGGCCACCGCTTTTATGGTAATGGGCCACGAAAAAGCAATGGAGGTCCTGAAATCGCATCTGGAGTTGGATGTCCTTTTTATTTATAACACAGCAGATGGAGTAAAGACCTTTGCCACAGCGGGAATGAGCAGCTTGATTGAGATCAAAGAAAAGTAGACCTTTAACTTCAAATGAAGCCATGATAAAGCCCATTTTATATCACAGCATCGAAGAAAAAAATCAGTTGGAGCGACAAATGTTCAAAGCGCTTACACCTGAGCAAGCGATGATACGCGCATTGGATGTGATGGACTTGATGCTTCAATTGGAAAGGGCTTCAGGCAGGGAGCGAAAAAAGGAAGACGATATTGATTGGATTGTTCTGACACCCAAAAAATGATTAGCAACGAAATTCGATCTACTTTAGAAACTGTTTGTAGAGCTTTAAACAAGCATAATGTAGATTACATGCTGGTGGGTGGAACTGCTGTAGCATTTTATGGATATCAAAGAATCTCTGGTGTATTTGTATCTAATAATCCTGAGGTTAAGATTGATCATGATTTTTGGTACAATCCTACGAACGAGAATTTCATTAATCTACTTAAATCATTAAGTGATTTAGGGGTAGCAACACACGATTTGGAACATCTTGTTTTTGACCCCCAGCGAACATTTTTAAAAATACCATTTTCAACATATCACACCGATTTTCTTCCACAAATGAAAGGACTCAGTTCTTATCGCGAGTGTAAGCGAAGATGTCAGCGAATATTATTAGATGAGAATGAGTTGTTTGTTATCTCGAAAGAGGATTTACTGAATAATAAAGCAGCGGTCAATCGGAGTATTGATCAGCGCGATTTAGATGCTCTTCGATAGAGTTTATTGACCCATTATGCCCACTTCCATTTACATTCTTTTTTTTACTGCATTAATAGCCGGAGCAGTAGCTTTCTATGTGCCGAAACTCAATACTGGCACCTACAAACTTTGGTTGGTGTTTGCCGGATCGTACCTGTTCTCTATCACCATCATTCATATTTTTCCGGAGTTGTATTCGCAAAGCTTTGATCCGGGCATGATCGGCATTTGCGTACTGATCGGTTTCTTCCTCCAGCAAGCATTAGAGTTTTTGTCGAGTGGTGTGGAGCATGGCCATATTCATGTGCATGAAAAAAACCATCAACACAAAGAATCATCTGCCATACTGGTGTTGCTGGCGTTGTGTGTGCATGCTTTTTTAGAAGGTGGCCTATTGGCACATCCCCGCACTGTCAACCATCACCACGATTCCAATACATTGTTATGGGGTATTGTATTGCACAAAGCTCCGGAGGCTTTTGCACTGATGTCAGTTTTATTGTGTGAAGTAAAATCCAGATCACGTGCAGTTTTCTTCTTGCTCATTTTCGCTTTAGCATCACCCTTTGGACTTTTTCTATCCGATTATCTGTTGGCAAACCAATGGATGACCTCTCAGGCATTTACCATTTTGTTCGCTATCGTCAGTGGAAATTTTCTGCACATATCTACCACTATCGTTTTTGAGAGCAGTGCCGACCACAAGTTTAATTCACGCAAAATGGGTGTCGCAGTGCTAGCTACGGCCATCGCTGTTGCTGCGGAGCTACTTCTGTAGCGATTGAGTCAGCTATTCTTCTTTGACTTGTTCGTTCGAATGCCTAAATTTCTTGCCATTCGATTTTTGCTATGAACAATTTTCAAGATTACCTGGCTGAATATCAGCAAAGCATCACCGACCCCGAAAAATTTTGGGCATCCCAAGCAGACAATTTTGTATGGAAGAAAAAATGGAACGCTGTTCTGCAATGGGATTTTCACAAAGCCGAGGTAAAGTGGTTCATCGGAGGCAAACTGAACATCACTGAAAATTGCATCGACCGACATCTACCGATGAGGTCCAACCAAACGGCTATCCTGTGGGAATCCAACGATCCCAAAGAACCCTCTCGAAATATTACCTATCAACAACTGCACGACCAAGTGAGTAAAGTGGGCAATATGCTTAAAGCGCAAGGTGTAAAGAAAGGCGATCGGGTTTGTATTTATATGCCAATGGTGCCCGAGACTGCTTTTGCTATTCTGGGATGCGCTAGGATTGGAGCTGTTCACTCAGTAGTGTTTGCCGGGTTTTCAGCAGGCTCGCTGGCCGACCGTATCAACGATTCTGGTTGTAAAGTGGTGCTCACATCCGATGGTGCTTTCCGTGGGGATAAATCCATTAACTTAAAATCCATTGTAGATGAGGCCTTGGATAAATCCCCTACGGTTGAGAAGTGCATCGTCCTCGAGCGCACCAAAACAAAAATCAACATGAAACCAACACGTGATGTGTGGTGGCATGATGAAATGCAAAAAGTAAATGCACAATGCCCGGCAGAAGAAATGGATGCCGAAGATTTACTTTTTATTCTCTATACTTCCGGCAGCACCGGTAAACCCAAAGGCATGGTGCACACGTGCGGTGGTTATATGGTGTATGTTGGTTATACATTCAAACAAGTTTTTCAATACAAAGAAGGACAGGTGTATTGGTGCACTGCCGATGTGGGTTGGATCACGGGTCACTCATATATTTTGTACGGACCACTTTCCAATGGAGCTACTTCACTCATGTTCGAAGGCGTTCCCAGTTGGCCGGATATGGGTCGCTTCTGGCACGTGATTGAAAAACACAAAGTCAATATTTTCTATACGGCACCAACCGCCATTCGCTCATTAGAAAAAGCACCACTGTCGTTTGTCGAAAAATACGATCTGTCTTCTTTGCAAATATTAGGTACTGTAGGAGAGCCCATCAACGAAGAAGCTTGGCATTGGTATGACCACAACATAGGCAAAGGCAAATGCCCTATTGTCGATACGTGGTGGCAAACTGAAACCGGAGGTGTGATGATTTCACCACTTGCTGGTATCACCAAAACAAAACCTTCATTTGCAACTTTGCCGATGCCCGGTGTGCAGCCGGCTGTGATGGATGAGAGTGGAAATGAAATGATGGGCAATGGTATTGAAGGTCGTTTGACGATCAAGTTTCCGTGGCCTTCCATTGCGCGAACCATTTATGGCGATCACCAGCGATTCAAAGACACGTACTTCTCTACCTTTCCGGGAAAATATTTTACGGGGGATGGTTGTAAGCGCGATGAAGATGGTTATTACCGCATCACCGGCCGCGTAGATGACATTATTATTGTATCAGGCCACAACATGGGCACTGCCGAAGTAGAGAGTGCGATCGATGAACATTCGGCTGTGTGCGAGTCGGCAGTGGTAGGCTACCCGCACGACATCAAAGGTCAGGGTATCTACGCATTTGTTGTTACCTATGATCCTGTACACGAAGAGAATCACCTGCGAAATGAGATCAAAGATGTGGTGGCGAAAATTATTGGCCCCATCGCTAAGCCAGATAAGATTCAGTTTGTGAGCGGCTTGCCCAAAACACGTTCTGGTAAAATTATGCGCAGGATTTTACGCAAAGTGGCAGAAGGTGATACCTCCAATTTGGGTGATACTACTACGCTGCTGGATCCTGCTGTAGTGGAAGAGATCAAAGCAGGGGCTTTGTAAATTAGTTTCCCAGACATGGTCATGTGGCATGGCGAATTCGATTTTTACTTATCTTTACCCTTGATGGATCAGATCATATTAAAATTCCCTGAGCATACTCAATTCACCGATGATGAATTGTTTGATTTCTGTGCTACCAATGATTGGTTCCGCATTGAAAGAAACAAATCAGGGCAATTAATTATTATGTCACCATCCGGAAGTCTAACATCGAATTTAATCATGCGCATCAATCGTGAGTTGTGTAACTGGAACGATTTGAATCCGCAGGTGGGGTATTTATTTGAATCTTCCGCTGGCTTTAAGCTACCCGATGGTGCTGTATTTTCGGCAGACGCTGCTTTTGTAGCAAAAGATAAATGGGAAGGTCTTACCCCATCGCAGCAAGAGAAGTTTGCACCTCTCTGCCCCGATTTTGTTATTGAAGTACGTTCCCCATCCGATTCCCTTCCCCAATTAAAACTTAAGATGACAGACTGGATCAACAACGGCTGTCGTCTGGCATGGCTCATCGATCCGATCAAACGAAACGCATTTGTTTACACTTCACAAGGGTTGGTTCGAACCCTGGAAACATTTGACGACCAACTGGATGGTGCAGACGTAATGCCCGGTCTGGTGCTCGATCTCAGAAAACTATAAATTGAACTATAAATTGTAAGTACGTATGGCAATGGACATCACAGGCAAGGTGGTCAACCTTCTCCCGCTGCAATCAGGTCAGGGAAAAAATGGAGTTTGGAAAAAGCAGGAATTTATTTTAGAAACTCCGGGACAATATCCCAAAAAAGTGTGCCTTTCATTATGGGGCGAAAAAGTAGATGAAATCAAACTCACTCCAGGCGAAACAATCACTGCTTCGGTAAATGTTGAAAGCCGAGAATACAATGGCCGCTGGTACACCGATGTGCGCGCATGGAAAGTAGCAAAAGGATCAGGACCCTCAGGCGGTGGTCGCTCTGACGCTCCACCGGTTGGCGATGAACCATTCACTCCGGATTCCAGCGCAAGCGATGACTTGCCGTTTTAATTCATTTTCCTTTATGGAATTTTAAACAGAGTTGCATCATAGTGCTGAACATAAACCTTCAGCACTATGAAAACTCTACTCGCCTTCCTTCTCTCCATTTCTTTAACTAGCGCAATCGCGCAAGAGCAACATCAGGAAGTTTCTTCGAAAGTGAAACAGGTAACTGTCTTTTTAAATGGCGCACAAATAACGCGTCAAGCCACAATTCCTATTGCGGCCGGAGTTACATTATTGAAATTTAAGAGCCTGGCACCGCGTGTACAAGAGCAAAGCATTCAGGCTGAAGGAACGAACGGGATTCGGATTTTATCTGTATCATTTCAGGTAAATCATATTGAAGAGAACCGAAAGCCTGAGAAAATAGCCAGCTTAGAAGCAGAACGAAGGAGACTCAACAGTTTGCTCAAGCAAGAACAATCGCAAGAAGAAGTTTATAAAGAGGAAGAGATTATTCTCAAAACAAATAAATCCATTGGTGGAACATCGAAAGGAGTTGAAATTGAGCAGCTAAAAGTAGCGATGGATTATTTTCGTCAGCGGTTGATCGATATTAAACAACATCTTTTCGATATCGACAAAAATATCCGTAAGCTAAACGAAGAGCTAAGTAAAGTAGAAGCACAATTGCGCGAACAAAATGTTTCAAAAGAACAGTCTAGTGGAGAGATAACAGTAAAAGTTTCTTCCAAGGTGGCAACGCAGTCCAGCGTTATGTTGAAATACCTGGTAAATGAAGCTAAGTGGTTTCCTTCGTATGATATAAGAGCGAAAAATGTTGAATCGCCTGTAGCCATTACCTACAAAGCCAATGTTTCGCAGCAGTCTGGTGAAGATTGGGAAAACGTAGAACTCACCATTTCATCAGCCGATCCATCCACAGGTGGAGAACGCCCAGCTTTGAAAACTTGGGTGCTTGGATTTAATAACTCGTATAGTGGTAGCTCTCCCATCCGAATTCGCGGTATTTCTACCATTGGAACGAACTCCAATTCATTTGTACAAGGCACTGTTAGAAGTGTGGAAGATGGTTCATCATTGCCGGGAGTAAATGTGATGGTAAAAGGAAGTACAATTGGAACCGTAACGGATGCAGGGGGCAGTTACTTTCTCGCGTTGCCTTCCGATGCAAGTACATTGGTGTTTTCATTTATTGGATTGAAAACGGAGGAGGTCGCAATTACAGGCAGAAAGCAAGTGGATGCCAACCTAAGCCTTGATGTCACTCAGTTAAGTGAAGTTGTAGTAACAGCTCAAGGCGTTGAGAAAGAAAAGAAATCACTCGGATATGCCGTATCAACCATTCAATGGGATGATTCGCAGGATTATCATTATACGCCTCGCGTTACCAAAACCTTAGTGGCCACTCCCATTGTTAAGCAAACCAATTTTGAATTTACCATTGATGAGCCGTTTTCAATTAAATCCGATGGTGAAGTGCGTGCCACTGATATGATCGAATACGAGTTGCCTGCACTCTATGAATATTTTTGCATTCCTAAATTGGATATGGATGCATTTTTAGTGGCCAAGGTTTTAGGCTGGGATGAATACAATTTTTTAGATGGTGAAGCCAGTTTGTTCTTCGAAGGTAAATTTATCGGAAAGTCGGTGCTTGATACACGTTTGGCTAGTGACACGCTTACACTTTCGCTTGGGCGCGATGCGAACGTGTTAGTGAAACGTGAAAAAGTGAAAGAGTTAACTTCTCGTCAAACGGTGGGCTCCAATCAAAAGGCGATGTACGCATTTGATATTTCTGTTCGCAATAAAAAGGCAAACTCAATCTCAATCGTAATTGAAGATCAAATTCCAATTCCAAATACCAAGGAAATCGATATTGATAAATTGGAAGATTCCAAAGCAGTTTACAACGAGGAAACCGGTTTATTAAAATGGAGAAAAACCATTAAGCCGGGGACTACTGAAACCATCAAACTTCGCTATTCCGTTAAATTTCCGAAGAGCTCAAACATCATACTCGAATAGAAATAAAAAACCCGGCTCATCACCGGGTTTTTTCTGAATTCTAAATTCTGACTTCTCCTAGCTACCACACGCCTCACACGCATCCGGATTATCCAGTGAGCAAGCCATGTCGGCACGCTTCTGGTCGTAATCAGCTAGCGGCAGTTGTTCGTATTGAATGGCCTGTTGATTTTCGGAAGCGGCTACAGATTGAACAGCCATTACAGGTTCAGCAACCGAGGTAGGCGCTGCAGCCATTGTAGGCTCCTGAATCGCTGACTTATCCAACGTAAACTTGATCGCATCAGCAGCAGCGGTTGAACGCAAGTAGTACATACCTGTTTTCAATCCTTTCTTCCAAGCATAGAAGTGCATCGAAGTCAGCTTACCGAAATTCGGATCTGTTAAGTGGATGTTCAAGCTTTGGCTTTGGCAGATATAAGCGCCACGGTCGGCACTCATATCAATAATAGCCTTTTGCGAAATCTCCCAAACGGTTTTATAGATGTCTTTGATGTTTTGCGGAATTTCAGGAATTGCCTGCACCGATCCATTTGTAGCGATCAACTTCTGGCGCATCGTTTCGCTCCATAATCCTGCGCTGATCAGGTCTTTCATCAAATGCTTGTTGGCAATGATAAATTCACCGGATAAAGTTCTGCGCGTGTAGATATTCGAAGTATAGGGCTCAAAACACTCGTTGTTTCCTAAAATTTGTGAAGTAGAAGCCGTAGGCATCGGAGCAAGCAACAGGGAGTTGCGCGCACCGTTTTGTTTTACTTCGCGTTTTAGGTTTTCCCAATCCCATCTTCCGCTGTCAGGTGTTACACCCCACATATCAAATTGGAATATTCCTTTTGAAATAGGAGATCCTTTGAATGTTTCGTAGGCTCCATCCTTTTTCGCCAATTCCATAGAAGCTTCCATGGACGCGAAGTAGATCGTTTCGTGAATATCTTTATTCAAGCCACGTGCTTCAGGAGAATCGAATGGCATTCTTAACAAAATGAATGCATCCGCCAATCCCTGCACACCAATGCCAATCGGGCGGTGACGCATGTTTGAGTTTTTGGCCTCAATAACAGGATAGTAATTAACATCAATCACTTTGTTCAAGTTGCGGGTAATCACTTTGGTGATTTCATACAACTTTTGATGATCGAATTTGCCGTCTTCGGTTACAAACTTGGGCAACGCAATCGAGGCAAGGTTACAAACCGCTACTTCGTCTGGAGAAGTGTACTCGATCATTTCTGTACACAAGTTGCTCGACT
>JAJTHV010000074.1 GCA_021300095.1 Flammeovirgaceae bacterium
AATAATTTTTGCATTAGTCGAAGGCTATGACCTTCTTGCATGAGAATTATGGTAAACGCTACAACATCAATTTCAACTCTTGTAATTGCTACAACAATTACAACCACTACTATTACGGGGTAGCTCCCTCCATCTATTAACCTCCACTCATTATTATTTTTTATTGATCGCCTGAAAAACTCAGGAAGTCAGCTTCTATTTCAATTGCCCTAATTTTTCACTTACTCATCGATTCTTATATTTTAGTTTATGAAGGTATTAAAATTCGGAGGTTCATCGGTAGCTACTCCGGCCCGCATCAAATCAGTTATTGAAATTGTAAAACCCTATCTCGCGCACGAGAAAATTACCATCGTGTTCTCTGCGTTTGGCGGAGTGACGGATACGCTGATTCAGTTAAGTACGCTGGCATTACAAGGTAATACGGACTACAAGAAGCAGTTGGAGCAAATTGAAAAACGACATCTGGAGGCTGTCCGTGAATTGGTAGATATGCAACGACAAAGCACCGTGATTGCTCAGGTGAAAATAACCATCAATGAACTGGAGGATATTTTGAATGGTATTTTCCTGATCAAAGAAAGAACACTTCGCTCGTTGGATTACATCATGAGTTTTGGTGAGAGATTGTCGGCTTACATTATTTCGGAAGGATTTTTGTCACAGGGGGTAGACGCGGAATTTTTAGACGCACGCAAAGTGGTTAAAACCGATAACAACTTCGGGTACGCAAAAATTGATTTCACCTTTACTAATAAATTGATCGCAGAACACTTCCAACAACATCAACAATTACAGATTGTCACCGGATTTATTGGTACTTCTCCTTCCGGTGAAACAACTACCATTGGCCGAAGCGGCTCCGATTATACCGCAGCTATTTTTGCTTCTGCTCTCAATGCTACTTCATTGGAAATATGGACCGATGTGGATGGAATGATGACGGCCGATCCCCGTAAGGTGAAAAAAGCATTTACCGTGGCCGAGATGACGTATCAGGAGGCAATGGAGCTTTCGCACTTCGGAGCGAAGGTTATTTTTCCGGCTACCATGCAACCGGCCATGGCGCGACAGATTCCGATCTGGATTAAAAATACGTTCAACCCCACTTTTTCAAGGATCCGTAATTAAAGCCGATGCCAATGGCAAATCACTTTTGATCAAAGGGGTTTCCTCGATGGCTAACATCAGTTTGCTCAACGTGCAAGGCAGTGGACTGCAAGGTGTGGTGGGTGTATCCATGCGGTTGTTTGGAATTCTTGCCAAAGAAAAAATCAATGTTATATTAATTAGTCAGGCTTCGTCTGAGCACTCCATCTGTTTTGCGATTGAAACAACGTATGCAGTAAAAGCGAAGGAAGCGATTGAGTTGGAGTTTCAATATGAAATTCGCGGAGGCGAAATGGATGAGGTGATGGTGGAAAACAACCTGACGATTATTGCTGTGGTGGGAGAAGGGATGAAGCACAACCCGGGCACGAGCGGCAGAATGTTTGGCGCGCTAGGGAAGGCCGGTGTGAATATCAATGCGATCGCACAAGGTTCTTCGGAGTTGAATATATCTGCAGTGATTCAGCAATCTGATACAACCAAAGCATTAAACGTTTTGCACGAAGCCTTCTTCTTGTCTGATAGAAAAGTGCTCAATATCTTTTTGGTGGGAACCGGATTAATTGGTAAAGAATTGATGCGCATGGTTGATCTGCAGTTTCAAAAGCTGGCAACTGAAAGTCATTTGGAAGTAAACTTCGTTGGTATGGCCAACAGTCGTAAGATGATGTTTCAGGAAGATGGTATTTCGCTGGATAAAGGAATAGATTTATTATTGAACAGCAATCAAACCATGAGCATGTCGGCCTACTTTGAAAACATGGTGGCTTTGAATTTATCCAACAGTATTTTTGTGGATTGCACCAGCAGCGAAGAAGTAGCGAGTTATTACGAACGTATCCTTGCTTCGAACATCAGTATCGTAACGCCCAATAAAAAAGCCAACTCAGGAACGTATTCGAATTATCAAAAACTAAAATCGACTGCCAGTAGGCGAGGTGTTCGATTCTTGTATGAAACAAATGTTGGTGCAGGGCTTCCCGTCATCAACACATTAAACGATTTGCTGATCAGTGGTGATAAAGCATTGCGCATCGAAGCAGTATTAAGTGGTACTCTAAATTTCATTTTCAGTTCATTCAATGGTAATCGTAAATTCAGCGAGATTGTAAAAGAAGCGAAGGAAAAGGGTTTTACGGAGCCTGATCCCCGCGATGATTTGAATGGCATGGATGTGGCTCGCAAGGCATTGATCCTATCCCGAGAAATCGGTTTGCCATTAGAGCTTTCGGATGTGCAGGTAGAAAACCTGGTGCCGGAAGAATGCCGAGGCGAAATGTCAGTGGAGGAATTTTTTACCCGTTTGGAAAATTTCAATTCGCACTATTCAGGTTTATTTGATAAGGCTAATGGAAAAGGAGAGAAGCTGCGCTACATGGCGGTGATTGAAAATGGAAGAGCACGTGTGTCGCTGGCTTCGGTGGGAGCAAATCACCCTTTCTTTTCATTGGCCGGAAGCGATAACATCATCTTGCTAACCACTGAGCGATACAAAGAGCGCCCGATGGTTATTCGGGGACCGGGAGCCGGTGCAGAAGTAACAGCTGCTGGCGTATTTGCCGATATTATTCGAATTGGAAATTATACAAACTAAGATGATGAATTCAGTAAGAGCGTTTGCCCCCGCTACGGTTGCCAATGTGTGTTGCGGATTTGATGTGCTCGGATTTGCGGTAGATCATCCCGGAGATGAAGTGGTGCTGACATTGAATGATTCGCGTGAAGTTTCGATAGCACAAATTATTGGCGATGGTGGTCGCTTACCACGAGAAGCAGGAAAAAATACGGCCGGTGTAGCGGTACAATCGTATCTCCAAGCCATTGGAGAACAAGTGGGAGTTGAGATTCAATTGTTTAAGAACTTGCCACTCGGAAGCGGGATGGGATCGAGTGCCGCGAGTGGCGTAGCAGCATTGGTAGCGATCAACCATCTGATGGGCAATCGCCTGACGCGGAAAGAGTTGGTGCCTTTTGCGATGGAAGCAGAGCGTATAGCCTGCGGGTCGGCACATGCAGATAATGTGGCACCCAGTTTAATGGGAGGCTTCGTTTTGATACGCGATTATCAACCGCTGGACGTGGTGAAGATTGATGTGAAGTTGGAATTGTATTGTACACTCGTGCATCCGCACATTGAAGTAAAAACTTCGGATTCACGAAGAGTGCTTCGTCCTTCTGTGTCATTGCGTGATGCAGTGACGCAGAGTGGAAATATTGCCGGGCTGATGTTGGGCCTCACACAGTCCGATTACGCTTTGATTTCACGTTCATTGAAAGATGTGATTGCGGAGCCGGTTCGTTCTGCATTTATTCCGGGTTTCGAAGCGGTCAGATCTGCGGCAGTTCGTGCAGGTGGATTGGGCTGCGGTATTTCCGGATCAGGCCCTACCTTGTTTGCGTTGAGTAAAGATGCTGAAACGGCACAGCGTGTTGCTCAAGTGATGCAAACAGAATTTGCGAATCATCAACTAAAAACCGATATGGTGATTTCAAAACTAAATCCGGAAGGAGCCAAAATCATTTAGTCAAAAGCGATAGAGAGATTATGAAGTATTATAGTACCAGCAATCGAAAATTAGAAGTAGGATTACGCGAAGCGGTGATTCAAGGGCTTGCGCCAGATGGTGGGTTGTTTATGCCGGAACAAATTCCGGTATTGCCAGATTCTTTCTTCGCAGCACTGTCTCAATTGTCATTTCAAGAGATTGGCTATGAAGTGGCTAATCTATTTTTAAAAGGAGAAGTTCCCGATACAGACATACATCGCATTGTAAATCATACTTTGCAATTTGATGCGCCCCTTGTGCAAGTACACGATCATATTTATTCCCTGGAATTGTTTCATGGTCCTACCTTGGCATTTAAAGATTTTGGTGCGCGCTTTTTGTCGGGGTTGTTGGGTTACTTTGCAAAGCAACAAGATCGGGAGATTACGATTCTTGTGGCAACTTCCGGAGATACCGGCAGTGCAGTAGCCAATGGATTTTACAAGGTGCCGGGAACTCGCGTGGTGGTGTTGTATCCTTCAGGTAAAGTGAGTGAGATACAAGAGAAACAGTTTACAACATTGGGTGGAAACATTACCGCTTTAGAGATCGATGGAACTTTTGACGATTGTCAGCGATTGGTGAAACAGGCATTTGGTGATGCGGAGTTGAAACAAAAACTATTTTTAACTTCGGCTAATTCCATCAACATCGCCCGGCTTTTGCCGCAGTCGTTTTATTACTTCCGCGCGTTTGCACAACTGAAAACTCAAAACAAACGAGTAGTGTTTTCAGTGCCCAGTGGAAACTTCGGAAACCTGACGGCCGGTTTATTCGCCAAGCAAATGGGCTTGCCCATTCATCAGATGATTGCCGCTACGAATGCGAATGATATTGTGCCGAATTATTTGTTGTCCGGTGAGTTTTCACCCCGTGCTTCACAAGCAACCATCAGCAATGCAATGGATGTTGGCAACCCGAGCAACTTTGTGCGCATGCAACAGTTGTATCAGAATGATTTTGATCGACTCACAGTTGACGTGAAAGGCTGCCGTTTTAGTGATGATCAGACTAGAGAGGCAATGCAGAAGGTTTATCGCAATCAGCGCTACTTGATGGATCCGCATGGTGCCATTGGCTATCTGGGGTTGCAAAATTATTTGAGCGATGAAAGTGTAGGTGTATTTTTAGAAACCGCGCACCCCGCTAAGTTCAAAAATGTGGTAGAAGAGAGCATAGGGGATGCCATTGAATTACCCGCTCGCTTACAAGAGTTTATGAGCCGTGAGAAAAGATCAATCCCGATGGATGCTGGCTTTGAATCCTTGAAAGATTTTTTGATGGGATTTTGATTTTTAATTCATCTTGCAATCCATCACACAACTCATCACATTTTCTAACCCAATCCTAAACTCATTTACAGACGGATACCCAAAACCAATTCGCATGTATCGTTGACTTTGCTCAAACCAATGCCCGCCTCCAACTACTGTATGATAATGGCTGTACAACCGATCGTAGAATCTTGAAAAATCTACTTGGATCGATTCTTTAATTCGTGGAAACACAACCGCGCCTGCATCGGGAGTGACCCATTCAAAAATAGTATCGTTCGCCTTTAGCCAGTTTTCTACAATCTGATAATTAACCTGTAAAGTGCTGTGAACTTCTTTCAATAACTTTTCTTTTTGTAAAAAGATTTGTAAGGCTATGTATTCATCCACCACCGAGTTGCTGATGATCATTTGTTCTTTCGCTGCGAGTAAATCATGTTGCAGTTTTGCATCGCGACTAATCACCCAGCCAATCCGAATGCCAGGCGCGCCAAATGCTTTTGATAGCGAGGAGACGGAAATCACCCGATTGCTTTTTTCTGCAAAGTAGGGAAGGAGCGGAGTTTTAAAATTCAAATGCCGATACGTTTCATCGATTAACAAATAAAAACCATTTCTTTCGCTGAGTTGTACGAGTGACTCGATCGTAGATTGCGAAACGAATATGCCAGTAGGATTGTGCGGATGCGTGATGCTGATTAGTTTGGTGTTGGGTCGAATCGCTTTTTGAATTTGATCTATGTCCGGTTGAAACCCATTGTCAAATGATAAGTCGATCACACTCATCTCGCATGGAATGCCGCGCGGAGTTTCCAAGTTTGTTCCATAATTGGGGCGAACTACAATCAAATGATCTTCTGGATTGAGTAATGTAGTAGCAACCAAATACAATGCTTGTGCCGCACCGGCTGTAACCAGTACATCTTCTGATTTCAGTATGTGGCTTCCTTCGCAAATTGCTTGTTGAAGTTCCGGCAATCCACGATGATGTCCGTAATTCATCAACACGTTCGATAAATCCATGCCCAATTCTCCAATGGTTCGATCGTGCACCGAACTTTCCGCTAAATTGTATTGAATAGTCGAGTAGCCCATTTCTTCAGGCGATTCAACTTCGATGGGCATTCGATTAAATTTCATTGTATGTGTTGATTGATCTACGCGTTTCTCCAACCTTGTTCACCCAACAGCGGAACAAATGCAAAGTCGTCATAGGTTTCTTTCAGCAACTTTCCATTCTGTTTTTTGATGCGAATCATTTGTTGTTTTGCACGGTCGCCAACAGGAATAATCAAAATGCCTCCTTCACTCAATTGATCGGTAAGTGCTGTAGGCACAACCGGTGCACCTGCCGTAACGATTATTTTGTTATAAGGCGCTTTCGCGGGAATTCCTTTCGAACCATCCCCAAAAAAGAAAAATGGTTTATAGCCGAGCTGTGGAAGGAACTCTTTGGTGTGCTCGTACAGCTTTTTTTGGAATTCGATCGTGTAAACTTTAGCGCCTAATTCTAAAAGTACGGCAGCCTGATATCCTGAGCCGGTGCCGATCTCCAACACCTTATCGCCCGGCTTTATTTCTAGTTTTTCGGACTGGAAGGCCACCGTGTAGGGTTGGCTAATGGTCTGTCCTTCCCCAATTGGGAAAGCCTTATCCTCGTATGCATGGCTGAGCAAAGCGTTGTCAAAAAAGGCATGTCGGGGCACTTTTCCGATAGCATTGAGTACATTTTCGTCTAAAATACCCTTTAAACGCAGTTTTTTTACCAGATTATTCCTTAGCCCACGCTGGCGGTAGTTGTCATCGATCATCCCTTAGCACATTGACATTTTGGCTCAAAAAAGGCCATTTTTTCCTCTTTTACAAAGTTTTTGAAAATGTTTAGGAAAAATGAAACTCAACTCCCTACTTTGGGGTTCTCTAAAACACAGCCAACACCTATTTTGCCATAGCGTTCAACTGTGTAAAACCTGACTCTAACAAGGGTCAGGTTTTTTTATTTTCCAATCAACACAAACGGTGCCCAATAGAAGGGTGCTGCATACTTTCCGCTCTGTATCATTTTCAATTTTGATTGCTGCAGGGCTTTCTTGAAGCTTGAATTTTGTTGTTTCAACAAGATGGAATAAAAGTCAGTCATCAAAATAGAAGTCGATTCATCAGCTACACTCCAAAATGATACGATGATATTTTTGGAACCCGCATAAACCAATGCTCTGGATAATCCAATCACACCTTCACCTTTTGAAACTTTGCCTAATCCGGTTTGGCAAGCTGAGAGCACTGTCAGTTGAGCATTCAGATTCAGATTGTAGATTTCGCCTGCATACAAGTTGCCATCTTCTTTGGCAAATGCACTTAAAAATATTCTCGAAGATTCAGGATTTACTTCATCAACAATGCCGTGTGTGGCAAAGTGAAGATATTGAAACGATGATAGCTCTGGCGATTTGATGGTTACTTCATTGGCATCCGTAAACAAGACTGATTTATTTCTTCCCTGAAAAAGATTGGCAATGGTATTGACTTCTTGCTGTGTGCCGGGCAATTGTGACAAGCCAGTTTGTTGATCGAACGCAACTGGAGCACAAAGGAAAATCGAGGGATTGGATACTTCTTTTGATTCTTTCTTCTGCATCAGTAGGCTACTGGAAAATTCATAGCCGATGGCATAGCGTTTTGTGGCGTATGCTACCTGTGAAAAATCGTCTCCTTTTATTCGCGCGGTGGCCAAAGCTTCAAAAGGCAGTGTACTCAATTTTCCGGTCGGAATGATGATTAATTCCCGAATGGAAGAGGGCAGCGAAGGCAGCAATAAAGGAGAAAGAATGGTAGCGGATTTTTGATAGGTATTAAACTCGGAAAATAGAATTCCATTGGTAAAACCTTTGATGGTTCGATCCAGGTTGGAGGGCAGCGAAATGGTTTTTACTTTCAAGCCCTTGGCGGTGATTTGAAATAGATACAGTTTGTTGTTTTTTTCAGCGATGAAATAACTCAATACAGCCGTTTCATTTGAAATGGTTCGTTGGATCTCACTTACTTTCAAGGTTGGTTGACTGAACTTCAGGTTGAAGTAATTCGGATACTCTTTTTCAAGTTTTGTGATGAAAGAGCGATACGATGCATTCGCGTCAAAAAGTTGTGTGCGCAATTGTTGAACCTCTTGTTCGGAAGGTTTCTGCGCTAATTTTTGTGTAACAAACGCGATGGTGGATTTGATTGTTTTTTCTTCTTCCAAAAGAGCCGGTGGAATGCCTGAAAATGATTTGGCCTGCGCATCGGCAATGGATTCTTGTAAAACTGCCGATTTACT
>JAJTHV010000325.1 GCA_021300095.1 Flammeovirgaceae bacterium
GCTTTGTTGAACCTGGCGTATGAACGCATTGCTGCTTATTCAGGTGACTTGTGGACAAATTACAATGACTCAGATCCCGGTATTACTATTTTACAAAATCTTTGCTATGCATTAACTGAATTAGGAAGTAAGGCAGATATACCGATGGCGGATATCTTATCAGGCTCGGGAGATCGCATCAACTATGATGATCATTTCCATACTCCGTTAGAGATTCTTCCGATCAATCCTGTTACGAAGAAAGACTTTTGTAAAGTAATCTTAAACGACATTACAGAGATAAAGCAAGTCTATCTAATTGTCAATGGTACATTCCTGAATGGATTAGTGATACGTCCCTATCTTGAGCTAAAACCAGAATGCCTCGCAGAAGGCAAGGCAGACCAGGGGCTGAAAATGGGAATTAACAAAAGAGTAAATCAACTCTTAGTGCAGCGATCCAATCTTGGGCAGCTATTTGATATTTCAAATATACTGACTTCTGTTCGACTTTATATGCAAGGAGAGATTGTGTTGGAGAAAGATGCAATAGTTGAGAAGGTGATGGCAGCGCTCATCTTTACTGTCAACAATCTGCTGTCTCCCTACCCGGTTTATAAAAATTACAATCAATTAGTAGAGCAGGGTAGAGCTCTGCCACAGCTTCTAGAGGGGCCGTATCTTTCCGGAGGTTACATTGAAGATGATTGTATTAAATTCAAGCGAATAACTATTACCACCCAGGAGATTAGTGCAGCGGTGCTTTCTCTGCAAGGCATCGAGCGGGTATTATTAAAGAGTATATCATTAACAGGAAATGATATTGAAACTAATCGTATCGACTACAATTTTGAAACAGCCCCTTTTGTTGACACGGATAGTTTTTTGATGGGTACTATTTTGGTAGCCAACACGCCAATCACTTCCTTCAGCCATGATAAGGTACATTTCTACCTTCAGCAATTGATACCACAGCCCAATGAATGCAATTTGAATGAAATTCTTCCGCATGGCGAATATCGCAACTTGTGCGACTATTATTCTATTCAGAATAGTTTTCCTTCCGTGTACCGACTTATCGGCAAACCCCCGGTAAGCACAGCACACCAGGGTAAGATCAAGCAACTGAAGGCTTATTTACTGCTGATGGAACAGTACATGGCGGACTATGTAACACAACTCAGTAAGACGCATCTGCTATTTTCATTTCAGAGCGGACGAACGTCTACAGAACTCACGTCAAAAACTTATTTTACCCAGCCACTTTATAAGGTTCCCGGAGCGGATGGCATATTAAAAGGAGTGGAAGGCTATGCGAGTAGATCTGCTGCCACACCTTACCTTACCGATTGGAAAGCCTATCAACAAGATGCTAAAAACCCCTACGCACAACAACTACAGGAAGCCGCATCTACTGATTCTGGTTTATCGCGAAAGCTTCGGGGGTTAGAGCATTTACTGGCAAGGTGTGGTAAACAATTCAGTCACCAGCCTTTGCAAGCAATAAATCCACGCTATGGCAACGATCCAATTGCGGAGATGGAGTATCTTAAGCAAACACTGAGGAAACTACCTTTACTTTCATTCAATCGCTCGCGCTCCTACTTTAAACAAAATACCGTCAGCAATCTGGCCTGCGGACTTGAACGAAATCTAGAAAACGAGCTAGATCTCCGAAGCTATTATTTGGGTGTAGTTGAATGCATTCAACAAAGTTTCCTGGAAAAGGAAGGAATGGAGGTCTATTATTTCGATTCGATGGGTGTGCAAAAAACAATTTTCCATTCGAAAACGCAGCAAGCCGAATTAAGAAAAACAGCTCAATACAAAAATAGTATTGAAGTAATTTGGAATAAGCTTCCGCTGATTTCTTTTCCACAAAGTCAGCCTCCTGCTTCTACCGAGGAGTTATGGAGTCTCCTTCAGAGGTATACGCAATTACTGAAGGATTTGGCGGATCCATATCATGGCTGTGTGATGCTGGATGGCAGCCGGTTGATGATTTTTCTAAAATACAATTGGATTCTTCAAGGAAAAGACGGTACGCAATTATATCGCAGCGAAGAAGTATCACTGCGAAATTTGGTGACAATGATGTCGAATCTGGGTGATGTAGCTCCATTGGAGATAAGATCATTGAATCAGGGCAGAGGCGTTGAAGTGGGGATGATAGTTGATTCTGGAACATGGGCGCGGTTCTGCCAAACCGATACTCAGGATAAAGCACTTGAGATAAAGATGCAACTGGATAGTTATCGAAAAGGTCAATCACCAGGAATACTTTCTTTTTCGATTTCGAATCCCGGTTCGATTAATAAATCCTATCCGATCGAAATAATCGCAGGAAAAGTAATTGTTTTTTTTCCGAAATGGCTTTCTATTTTTCAGCAGCCACAGTTCAACAAGTTGGTTTTTAAAACACTAATTGAATTTGCGCCAGTGTCGGTTGTAGCTGATGCCCGATTATTATCGATTGATGACATGAGAAAAGTAATGATGCTGTATTCAAATTGGCTGTTGATTCTCGAAAAACAATATGATGGAAAGGAGTTATCGCGAAACGAAAGAATTCACGCGGATCAAATAGCAATTGAACTCGTTGATTTCATAGCTGAATCTTCAGCTAACATAATTATTCCAATAGCAAAGTGAAAGGCAGGAACCATCAAATACGAACCCACAGCCTTGAGTTGTTATTGGATAATGAGTCAAGGGCAAGCCAATTACAACAACTAGTGATTGATTTATGTCAACATGAATTGCAGCCAATGATGGAGGCCTGTTTTGATGCTAGCTGTGCCCCCGACAAAATTATTCGATTTAAAAGAGTAGAAATCGACATCGGCATTATCGATATGGATGAATTACGAAGCCAATGGCCTCAACGAGTAACTAATGCGCTTTGCTTGGCACTGGCGGATGCCTTGCGGAATCCATCCGCCAATGGAGTGGAAATTACAATGATGCGTTCCGGGCAATTGGATTGTTTGGCATATTATTTTCGTTTTGGTTATTTGCCTTGGAGCGTTCAACAAACGGATGTTTCAACGCTTTTACAAAACACGTTGAAGCAAGAGCCCGATGCTTTAGCTGGTTTAATGCGAACGCTGGGCTCTTCC
>JAJTHV010000250.1 GCA_021300095.1 Flammeovirgaceae bacterium
ATCACGGAAAGAATTCATTCATCATCGGCACCGCAGATGAGAAACTTTCAGTAGAAGAGCGTGATCGGGTTGAAGCTGACAACTTATTGACTTTGCTGGAGAAAGAAGTAATTCCTACTTACTACGATGCACCTGAAAAGTGGAACAAAATAGTAAAGAAGGCGATGAAAGATGTATCGCCCTTCTTTGAATCAGGCCGTATGGCGCAGGAGTATTACGAGAAGATGTATAATAGTTAATCGTTCATCGTTATTAGTCAACTACGATTAACTAATAACCATTAACTGTACAACTGCCTACTTCTCATTCAACGCCCAGTTGTATTCATAAAATCCCACCGCATAGTCGGCTGGGATTTTTTCTTTGCGATAAAGATTTATCCACTCAATCTCTGTTTTGGCTGCAGCCAGAAAATCTTTTTTGTACCATTCAAAAATCTTCGATAGCTCTACTTTCTTCTGCGCTGCATTTACTTTCAACCAATTCGGATTGTTAATTGCCAATGTGGTTCGCTCGTTGAGTTGCTTTTCAAGATTGGCAGATGTATAGGCAAAGCTGGCGAGCGGAGGACAGCTTTTAGCAGCGCAAGCCAATACAAAGTGAATCCTCGGGTCTTTATAAACCGCCAATAACTTTTTAATCTCTAAAGAATTTAAGGTCATTTCCTCACCAGCTACTTTGTGCTTCACGCGGTCAAAGAAACCACTAGCGTCCAGCGGTGACTTGAGCGGATAATGTTTCGCTACCCAATAGATTACAACCAGGTTGTAGGCATTGATATAAAACGCCTTTTTATTCATATCGTCCATACCATCGAATTTCTGCTCTCCAAGTTGTGCATAGAGAGTTTCAATCTCAGTCATGTTTTGCTTGATCTTACTATAGGCCACCGATCCATTGGTCACATGTTTTTTCAAAAATGTATCCGCTGATGCTGTAAAGTTTTGGGCGAACGAGGATGATGCGATCAGCACCAAAAAGAAAAAGGTTAAACGGTTCATATTTTGTGGTTTAATAGCAGATGTACGGACTAGTTAAAAAGACGAATTAAAACTACCTTTAAGAGAGGCTCGGTAATGTCAACTGAACGACATCAAGTGCAATAAAAATAGCAGAGCTTTGAAAACAGAATGAAGCACATCGTCATTATTGGAAACGGCATCAGTGGTATTACAGCCGCGCGCCACATTCGCAAACGCAGCAATCACAAAATCACCATCATTTCAGGTGAATCCGAATATTTCTTTTCGCGCACCGCACTCATGTATGTGTATATGGGGCATTTGAAATTCGATCACACAAAACCCTATGAAAACAACTTCTGGAAAAAAAATAAAATTGAGCTAGTATTCGATTGGGTAGATAAAGTAGAGAGTACAACAAAATCACTCACGCTTCGAATGAAGGGCACCATCCAATACGACACACTTATCATTGCGTCTGGCGCAAAACCTAATCGATTTGGCTGGCCCGGTAAGGATTTGAAAGGCGTGCAAGGCCTCTATCACAAACAAGATCTGGAGTTGATGGAGCAAAATACAAAAGGCGTTCAGCATGCAGTGTTGGTAGGTGGAGGATTGATTGGTGTAGAAATGGCTGAAATGCTTTTGTCCAGAAATATTTCCGTCACTTTTCTGGTGCGCGAGAATGCATTTTGGAGCAACGTGTTGCCTTTACAGGAAGCCAACCTGATCAGCCGACATATTCGCTCGCATCATGTCGATCTTCGATTTGAAAACGAACTAAAAGAAATCAAAGGTGATTCGAATGGACGGGTGCAGTCCATTGTCACTAAGTCCGGAGAAGAAATTGCTTGTCAATTCGTGGGAGTCACCGTAGGCGTTTCCCCTAACATTTCTTTTTTGAAAGATTCAGGCATCGCTACCGCGCGCGGTGTTTTAGTAAATGAATTTTTGGAAACCAATGTGCCCGATGTGTATGCCTTGGGTGATTGTGCCGAACGAACCTACGAGTTGCCGGGTCGGAGAAGCATTGAACAAGTTTGGTATACCGGACGCATGATGGGCGAAATAGTAGCGCAAACAATCTGTGGAACAAAAACAAAATATGAACCAGGCCCGTGGTTTAATTCCGCCAAATTTTTCGACATCGAATATCAAACCTATGGACAGGTTGGAAACGAGCTGAAAGCCCATGAATCAGAATTTTATTGGGAACACAGCAGCGGCACCAAATGTGTGCATGTAATTTGGAATACAATGACACGCGAGTTTATCGGTATCAATACCTTCGGAATTCGCATGCGTCATGAAAAATTTGACACGTGGTTGCGCGCTAAAAAATCAGTAGACTTTGTGATAGAACATTTAGCAGAAGCGAATTTCGATCCGGAGTTTTTTACCCGTTACGAAAAAGAAATCATGCTTCAGTTCAACGAAAAAGCTGTCTTAGCACATTGAAATTTATGAAGTTACTAAAATCGTTTGGTCTAGCTCTCTTCATCATCGGCTTTGGCCTTTTTAATTTCTCGTTCTTCTGGGCCAGCTATCAGATTACGCCCGATGTTATCCACACCCAAATCAGCGATAAGAAAAAATCAGAATTATTGATTCATGAATCTTCTTCCATGTTGAATCAGCAGTTCAACTCTAATTTCAAATTTGTAGATGAACTGCATTCGGCATTTGACCGTGTTAACCAAAGTCAGGTAAATGCATTCGGTATATCGGCACAAGAACTTGATCAATTGGTAGCAAGCAATTCCGAAAAGTTTTCCATTGCATCGGTAGACTCTGTTTTCAAAGGAAGTGATGAAACCGCGGCTTTCAAGCAAAAGGCATTTAGAGATTATGGAAGCTGGCTAGATGGCCAACCAACCCAACGGGCACAACTGCAACAAGTGGCAGACAACATTCGCCAATACGGCATTGTATCGCAATTTGGATTCGATCGCTATTCCATCAAAGATCTCACGTATTCGCTCACCAAAGCTTCGGCTATTAGTCCGGTAAAAAATAATCCATTGCTCTACTTGTTGCTCACCATCGGGTTGTGTGTAGTAGGTGCGCTGATATACATTTTCCCTAAGCTGCAACTCGCACCCGGCATCAAAAACAATGGCATCTTCTTTAATGCGATGAAAAATGTGAAATGGTTGGGCATCCTTACGGGAAGCTGGCTGATTGCATTTTATGTAGTACTGTATTTTTATCCGGAGTACATGACGAACTGGGTGTTACTGGTTGATCCTGTCAGCAAAATGCTCAGCGGCAATGAAGCGGGTCGGTTTTTTCTTTACGGATTCATCTATACGTTGTGCATTTTGGTGATGGGTGTTCGAATGATTATTAATTATCGTCATAGCAAATATCAGATTCTTCGCACGTGCTCGGTCATGTTTTTCCAAACGGCTTTCGCGTTTCTCATTCCCGAAATTATGATTCGCCTGAATCAACCGTATTTTGATTTTAAAAATATCTGGCCGCTCGATTATTCATTTTTCTTCAATAATCGATTAGATACATTGTTAGCAAATGGCGGCCTCGGCATTTTCATGTTGGTGTGGGGAATTGCATTGATCATTATAGGCGTACCCGTATTTGTTTATTTTTTCGGTAAGCGCTGGTATTGCTCGTGGGTATGTGGCTGCGGAGGGTTGGCAGAAACATTGGGCGATCCTTACCGACAGCTTTCCGATAAATCAGTGAAGGCATGGAAAGCGGAGCGCTGGATCATTCACAGCGTGCTAGTGTTTGCCGTAGTGATGACGGTCGGAGTTTTGTACACGTATTTTACCAACAACTCATGGGTTTTGTTTTTCGATAGTTACAAGTTGCGAGAAATCTATGGCGCTTTTATCGGTGCCGGATTTGCTGGCGTAGTGGGCACGGGGTTTTATCCGTTGATGGGTAATCGTACCTGGTGCCGGTTTGGTTGTCCGCTGGCAGCTTACTTAGGAATCATTCAGCGATTCAAATCACGCTTTCGAATTACCACCAACGGAGGACAGTGTATTTCGTGTGGCAATTGTTCAACGTATTGTGAGATGGGAATTGATGTGCGCTGGTATGCACAGCGCGGACAAAACATTGTGCGCAGCTCATGTGTGGGTTGTGGAGTTTGTTCATCGGTTTGCCCGCGGGGCGTACTCAATCTCGAAGTGAAAGAAGAAGATGGAAGGTTTGGCAAGCCTATCTTAATTGGAAACAATCATATTGAATTAGTGGAGTGATTCTGTTACAAAGGATTTACTAATTTGAATTAGATTTACAGGTACATGAAATCAATTCTAGCCATAACACTTCTTTCGCTAATTGTGGTGATTCCTTCCACAGCTCAGCATAATTGTCCTGAAGGAATCAATTTGATTCCGATGTATGGGACCAAGAAAAAATGTGCAGAGCAATTACAAAGTGATTCCGATTTTATCACGGATTGTCTAAAACAATTTAAAGATCGAAAGACAGCCGCTCATTATTTCGTAAAAAAGGGTTGGGAATACTTTTATAAGAATGATTCAGAGACCGCCATGAAACGATTCAATCAAGCGTGGTTATTGGATAGCTTGAATGCAGAAGCATTTTGGGGCTTTGGAAATTTAATGGGGATGAAATCAAATTTTGAAGAATCCATCAAATTGTTGGAACATTCTATCGCACTGGATCCGAATAATTCAAGTGTATATGAATCATTGGCTATAAGTCTTGGCCAATTGTTCTATAAAACGAAAAACATGGAATATTTGGACAAGATGACAATCGCACTAAAAAAATCCCTTTCCATCAACCCGAAAAT
>JAJTHV010000345.1 GCA_021300095.1 Flammeovirgaceae bacterium
CGCGCTTACCACTTATTGAAGCACGACTTTCGCCTGCCCGAGGTAAAGATCCACTTACATAAAATCATTCCGATGGGTGCAGGGCTTGGCGGAGGCTCTTCGGATGGAGCAAAGACATTGCAATTACTGAATGATATTTTTCAGTTAAATCTTTCGGTGGATCAACTCCTGAGATATGCCTCCCAGTTGGGAAGTGATTGTTCCTTTTTTCTTTTCGATCGCCCCATGATGGGCAGCGGAAAAGGTGAAGTTTTAAGTGAAACTTCTGTTTCGCTCAGAGACTATTTTTTGATTTTGGTGAAGCCACCCGTGCATGTTTCCACGCAGCAAGCGTATGCCAATGTAATTCCACGTAAGCCCGTCATGCCGCTGGCGGATGTGCTTAATTTATCGATCACTCAATGGAAAACACATTTGAAAAATGATTTTGAAGATTCCGTATTCAAAGCGCAACCCATTATTGGAGAAATGAAAGAGCAACTCTATCATCAGGGGGCAATCTATGCCAGCATGAGTGGTTCCGGTTCTTCGGTTTTTGGCATCTTTGAAAAGCCCAAACACTTAAAAAAGGATTTTGCTGGAATGGATTATTGGGAAGGTATTCTCAGATAAAAGTAGTTTTAAATAAAAAAAGGAGCTCGGGTTTTCCGGCTCCTTTTTTTTTGGGTTGCGACTGGCTTATTCCACCTCTTTCTTCAATTCTTCGCCACTCGCAATTTTCTCTTTGATTTTCTTCTCTAGGTCATCCATCAACTCCGGATTATCTTCAATCAGTTGCTTAACCGAATCGCGGCCTTGGCCTAATTTATTGCCGCTATACGAGAACCATGACCCGGATTTTTGAATCACATTCAATTCCACTCCTAAGTCTACAATTTCTCCCGACTTAGAAATTCCTCTTCCATACATAATGTCAAATTCTACTACCTTGAATGGAGGAGCCACTTTATTTTTCACCACCTTCACCTTCACCCGGTTGCCGGTAATGTTGTCGGCATCTTCTTTAATCTGACCAATTCTGCGAATGTCCAGGCGAACCGAAGCATAAAACTTAAGCGCATTACCACCGGTAGTTGTCTCCGGGTTTCCAAACATCACCCCGATTTTTTCACGCAATTGGTTAATGAAAATACAGGCGCATCCGGTTTTGCTGATCGTACCGGTTAGTTTTCTCAATGCCTGAGACATCAATCGCGCTTGAAGCCCCATTTTACTTTCTCCCATTTCGCCTTCCAATTCGGCCTTTGGCACCAACGCGGCTACTGAGTCAATTACAATAATGTCAATGGCACCCGAACGAATCAAATGCTCGGCAATTTCCAATGCCTGCTCCCCATTATCCGGCTGAGAAATCAAAAGATTCTCGGTGTCGATGCCCAGCTTTTCCGCATAACTTTTATCAAAGGCATGTTCTGCATCAATAAATGCAGCCAAACCACCTTTTTTCTGCGCTTCTGCAATGGCATGCATCGTCAAGGTTGTTTTACCCGATGATTCAGGTCCATAAATTTCAGTTACACGGCCTCTCGGTAATCCGCCAATACCCAAGGCAATATCCAATCCCAGTGATCCGGTTGAAACCGCAGGTACGTCCATTACCTTCTGGTCGTTCAATTTCATTACGGTGCCCTTGCCGTAGGTTTTTTCCAGTTTGTCGATCGTTAGCTGGAGTGCTTTTAACTTCTCTTTTACTTCGCTCATATAATTGTTCTTTTTATTACGCTTTCAGTCTTCCCAGCCAAATTACCATCAAAAGTTGGCATTGACTGCTATTATTTAAATGCTAAATTAATTAGTATTTGCTAAAAAACAAATCAAGGCTAGAAGATTTGACAATTTTGTTTTGTAAACGGAGTTATCTTGCTGCTTCATGAAGAGGAAAATAGGCTGGGCAGTTTTGGCAATCATCGTTATTTCGGTTGCGATCTATTGGCCGTTAATCAGTTACGGTGTCCGGCAGGGGATCGGTCAGTTGGAGATCGTTATCAAAGCGAAGCCTACCTCTGAATACCTGCAGGATCCAACATTTCCAGATTCGTTGAAAACAAAACTGCGGTTGATTGAAGACGTGCGCAGGTATGCCATTGACTCGTTGGGTTTAAAAGACACCGAGAACTATAAAACCCTCTACGATCAAAAAAATAAGGAAATTATGTGGGTGGTGCAGGCGTGTGAGCCCTTTGAGTTAAAGCCCAAGCAATGGCACTTTCCGATTGTTGGATCAGTGCCGTACAAAGGTTTTTTTAATAAAGACAAGGCCCTGCAACTGCGCAAGGAATTGGAAGACGAAGGCTTCGATGTAAGCGTCAGAAATCCCGGAGGCTGGTCTACACTCGGCTGGTTTAATGATCCGATCCTTTCGGGAATGTTGGATCGAAGCGAAGGCGATTTGGCCAGTTTGATCATTCATGAGATGGTGCATGCCACCATATTTGTAAAAGACAATGTAGACTTTAATGAAAACCTAGCCGATTTTATTGGCGACACAGCTGCTTATCATTTTTTGAAACATCGGTACGGTTTAGAATCCAAGCCGTATCTGGATTATCTGCACAGCGATCAGGATTATCGGAAATATACCCGTCATATTTTGCGTGGTACGCGATCGTTAGACAGCCTCTATACAAGCATGAAACAAGATCCGATTCCGGTAAAGAAGGAAAAGAAGGAGAAAATGATTGCACAAATTGTGAATACCATTGATACACTGAAGTTGTACCGACCGCGGCAAACATCATCGGTAAAAAGAAAACTACCCAACAATACATTCTTTATGTCGTATCGACTTTATCGGGCAAAGCAAAGTACGTTTGAAAAAGAACTGAATGAGAAGTTTAATGGCAACTTACGTGCCTATATCATTTATCTGAGTGAGCAGCATCCATTCCTGTAATGTTGGCAAACCATTAAGTAATTGTTAAGTTGGTAACAATGGTTTTTAATTAGGGTAATTTACATCTACTTTTAAACCAAAATTAATCGACTCCCATATGGCTAATAAGCCGTCTCAAAAAGTGTTAGTAGTAGATGACGAAGAGCCCATCTTAGAGCTGCTCAAATATAATCTTGAGAAACAGGGTTACGATGTTCGCACCGCCAATGAAGGACAAGAGGCAGTAGATATTGCCCGTAAATTTCATCCGGATTTGGTACTGCTCGACATTATGATGCCGAAAATGGATGGGGTGGAGGCGTGCCGTCAGATTCGGGCTATGCCTGAGTTGGTGAATACTTTCATTGTATTCCTAACCGCACGTGCTGAAGAATATTCGGAAATTGCAGCCTTTGATGGCGGTGCCGATGATTACATCCTCAAGCCTATTAAGCCTCGGGCACTGATGAGCCGCATTAGCGCCATCTTCCGCAGAGATTCGAAAAAGAAAACTTCGTCCAGCCAAATCAAAATTGGCGATTTGATAGTGGACAGAACGAGCTATACGGTAAAGGTAAACGGCCGCGAAGTAAGCCTACCTAAAAAAGAATTTGAGTTGTTGTTTTTCCTAGCGCAAAATCCCAATAAAGTATTCAATCGCGAAGAGCTTTTACAGAATATCTGGGGGTCGGATGTATATGTGCTCGCACGTACTGTGGACGTACACATCCGAAAGGTGCGCGAAAAGATAGGAGAGGATTATATCACCACTGTAAAAGGTGTGGGCTACAAATTCAATCTGGCATAAGCTCAACGAGCTCAATCTGATTATTGTTTACATTTTGTACTTTGCACGCCACTTCGGTATTCGATGGTTTATAGCGCACGTACATTAGCTTTGCTTCTGGCTGTTTCGATAGCACTGGTCACAGCCTTGTTTCTTTCCTTGGTAGAGAATGTCGATCGCAGTGCGCTGGTCGTGGCCGGTATTATCAGTTTTTCCGCTTCTTATTTACTCACGTTCGTCATTCTGGAGTTTCTGGTTTTTCGTGAGATCAACAAGATTTACAAAATGCTGGGGAAGCTGCGAAAAAAAGAATTGTCGGGCATCGCCAAAGAAAAATCCGGGCCGCTCAATCCACTTCAAAAAATCAATGACGAGATCTTTTCGTTTGCCACCCTCAAACAGAAAGAGATCGATGAACTCAAAAAACTCGAAGCCTTTCGCAGGGAATTTATTGCCGATGTTTCGCACGAATTGAAGACACCCATTTTTGCAGCGCAGGGTTTTGTGCACACCTTATTAGATGGTGCTGTTAACGACAAAAACGTGCGCACCAAATTTTTAAAGAAAGCCGCTAAGAGTTTGGATGGTTTGGATGATCTGGTGCAGGATTTGCTCACGCTCTCGCATCTGGAAACGGGCGATATCAAAATGCACATCGAGCAAATGGATTTGCGCAAGCTGTGTGAAGAGGTAGTGGAGCAATTTGAAGAGAAGGCTGAGAAAAAGAATATTCAGGTGCGCGTGTTAGCAGAGCAACATTCTAAAATATTGGTGTTTGCCGATTGGAAACGCATTTCGCAGGTCGTTACCAATTTGGTTTCGAATGCAATTAAATACAGTCTTGAAAACGGAGAAGTGACCATCACATTTGATGTTGGTAAAAAGAACGTGACCACATTTGTGACGGATACGGGCGAGGGGATTCCGGCCAGCCATTTGCCCCGTATTTTTGAGCGTTTCTATCGGGTAGACAAAAGCCGCAGCCGCGAAAAAGGAGGTACCGGCTTAGGTTTGGCAATTGTAAAACACATTTTAGAAGGTCACAATACAAAAACGGAAGTGCAGAGCACCGTAGGCAAAGGCTCTGTTTTCAGCTTTAAACTACCCCGATCCAAGGGAGATGAGGGAGATTCGGCAGATGGATTGTAGATTTGCCGTGTGAAGTTACCCAAATTCAATTTTAAGGAGTCCATTCTTTTCGAGGATCCAGATTATATTCTGATCAGCAAACCTCCCTTTATTTCTACTCTGGACGACCGGCATGAAAACATCAATATTCTGGCCTTAGCCAAAGAAATTGAGGCCGATGCGCAGGTTTGCCATCGCTTGGATAAGGACACCAGTGGAGTGTTGGCCATCGCTAAAAACCCCGAGGCCTATCGCCATTTGAGCATGCAATTTGAAAATCGGGAGGTTTCCAAGGTCTATCACGCTATTGCGGATGGAGTGCACGCTTTTGATGATAAACTGGTGGATGCCTCGATTTTGAAACTCAATGACGGTACCGTCAAAATTTCCCGTGAGGGAAAATCGGCTCAAACCTACTTTACCACCCAGGTAGCCTATAAAAACCATACTTTAATTGAATGTCGGCCCATTACAGGCCGAATGCATCAAATTCGTATTCATTTGCGCTTGCTGAAGGCGCCCATTACCGGAGATGACGTGTATGGAGGGAAACCTTTTTATGTTTCTTCGGTAAAAAGAGGATTTAATTTAAAAAAAGAGACGGAGGAGAAGCCATTGATGAAAAGAATGGCGTTGCATGCGTTTTCGCTCGAATTTGCCCTTTTAAATGGCCAAACCATGAAAATTGAGGCACCTTATCCTAAAGATTTTCAGGCTTTGGTGAAGCAATTGGCAGAAAATACACGGTAAAACCGGCTCTTAGTCAACGAAATAAGAAAAATCAAATAGCTCGGTGTTGGATATTCAGTTTCTTGAACCTACTTTTGTGTCCCTTTTTAAAAGGCAAAGAGTTATTCAATAGGTTTTAAAGCTAATAAAGTGGATCACAATAGTTACAAAACGGTCAACGCCAACAACGCAACTGCTGATAAGCAATGGGTTATTGTTGATGCAAAAGATCAAATTTTAGGTCGTGTGGCAAGCCAGATTGCCCGTGTTTTGCGCGGAAAGCACAAAGCCAGCTACACCCCCAACACTGACATGGGTGACCATGTAGTGGTTATCAACGCGGAAAAAATCCGCATGACAGGAAAAAAATGGAACGATCGTCTCATGTTTTTCTATTCAGGATACCCAGGTGGTCAAAAGCAAGTATCACCTAAGTTGATGACTGAAAAGCACCCGGCACGCTTAATTGAGCATAGCGTTCGCGGTATGCTTCCAAAAAATACCATGGGACGCCAATTATTCAGAAGCTTGCACGTGTATGCAGGTACTGAGCATCCGCATGCTGCACAACAACCAAAAGAATTAAAGTTCTAATATGGAGATAATCAACACCATCGGAAGAAGAAAGACCTCGGTAGCACGTATTTACATGCAGCCGGGCAAAGGTCAAATCGTTATTAATGAGAGAGAGTTAAAAGATTATTTCCCTTCAGAAATTCTTCAAACTACTGTGAAGCAAGCACTTACAATCGTAAAGCAAGATGCTAACTACGATGTAAATGTGAATGTAGAAGGTGGTGGAACCAAAGGGCAAGCAGAAGCTATTCGTTTGGCTATTGCCAGAGCATTGGTTACGATCAATAACGAAAATCGTCCAGCTTTGAAAAAAGAAGGATTGATGACCCGCGATTCACGCATGGTTGAACGTAAGAAACCAGGTCGTAGAAAAGCAAGAAGAAGATTCCAATTCAGCAAGCGTTAATCGATAAGCATGGCAGAGAAAATAACAACTCAGAGTTTGATGGATGCAGGTGTTCATTTTGGACACTTGACCAGAAAGTGGAATCCAAAGATGGCCGAGTACATCTACATGGAGAACAATGGTATCCATATCATTGACTTGAACAAGACATTGAAATGCTTGGAAGAGGCCACGTTTGCGATTAAAAACATCGTACGCTCAGGTCGCAAGATCATGTTCGTAGCGACAAAAAAGCAGGCTAAAGACATCATCAATCAAGAGGCTACGCGCCTGAACATGCCTTATGTGACAGAGCGTTGGTTGGGAGGTATGTTGACCAACTTTGCTACGATCCGCAAGTCATTGAAGAAATTGGCGCAGATCGACAAATTGATGAAAGACGAAGCTTTCAACAACTTGGCTAAACGTGAGCGTTTGATGGTTACTCGTGAGAAAGCGAAATTGGAGAAATTGTTAGGAGGTATCACTGACTTAAACCGTCTTCCTGCGGCTCTTTTTGTGATTGACGTAAAGCGGGAGCATATCGCAGTAGCAGAAGCACAGAAATTAAATATTCCGGTGTTTGCTATGGTAGATACCAACTCAGATCCTTCGAATATCGATTTCCCGATCCCTGCAAATGACGATGCGTTCAAATCGATCTCAATCATCACAGGTCACTTAGGAAAAGCCATTGAAGAAGCATTGATGGAGCGTAAGAAAGACAAAGAAGAAGCTGGCTTGAAGAAAGAGGAGGAGGATAAGAAAAAAGTAGACGAAACAGTAGAAACAAATTAAGAGTCAATTGATCCCGATGTTTCTATCGGGATCAATTGCCGATAGAATACCATTAAGACATCGGCTCGAAAAGTCGATGTTTTCTTTTTTAGAATAATTAGTAACGTAAAATTTAATAGAAAAATAATATGATTAGCGCACAAGACGTGAACAAACTCCGCACTATGACTGGCGCGGGCATGATGGATTGTAAAAAAGCTTTGACCGAAGCCGAAGGCGATTTCGAAAAAGCGATTGAAATATTGAGAAAGAAAGGACAGAAAGTTTCTGCTTCCCGTTCTGATAAAGATGCAAAAGAAGGTTCTGTGTTTATCAAAGTTGCCAGCGACAACACAGAAGCCGTTTTGATTGCATTGAATTGCGAAACTGACTTCGTAGCGAAAAACGATGAGTTCCAGAATTTAGGTAAGTTGATTGCAGAGACAGCTTTCGCAAAGAAACCTGCTACGAAAGAAGCACTGTTGGCTGAGCAAGTTGGTGGCTTGACGTTGAATGACAAGATCACGGAGCTTGTTGGA
>JAJTHV010000446.1 GCA_021300095.1 Flammeovirgaceae bacterium
CTCCAGTTTGTTTCAGCCAGCATCTGGTAGTATTCCGCATAACATTATACAAATATCAGGCACACCAGAGAAAATTCTTGGTTTATTTTATGCAGCATCTGTGCATTCTAAAAATATTATACTAACACAGCAACAAGTTCCGCCTCTTACTTATGAGTTTCCAAATCCAGATGCCCGTGCACCTCGAAATTGCTTGAAACTTTATCCTAATTCCACCAACGTGAAACCGGATTTTTGGGAAGACTAGGTTAAGCATAAACTATGAATTGGATAAAAGCCATTTTAGTTTTTCTCGTTATCCTGTTCCTGTCAGACGGATGTGTTGATCGATTGCAAGTTGATTTGGATCAAACCTCCAACCTTCCCATCGTTATAACGGGATTTATTTCCGATCAACCCGGTCCCTACGAAATTCGTGTAAGAAGATCATTTCCGATTGGTGGATCAAGCCGATACGAAGTGCCAGTAGCTGTTAAAAAAATTGGTATCGTTGACAATCTCGGGAATGAAGCTCCTTTATCTGAAAAAAGCCCTGGAGTTTATAGTACGAATGAAAACAGCTTTCAAGGTGTTGTCGGAAGAGCCTATCAATTGAGTGTTGAATTGTTGAACGGCAAGACCTATCAATCAATACCCGACACCATACCTGTGCCAACCAAAATCGATACAGTCTATTCCAAATACAGAAACTTTACCAACTTAACCGGTGGATATGAATTTTACTTTGATATCTTCTTCAATACCAGTACAAACTTGAACAATAACTTTTATTTCCTGTGGAAGTTCCGGGCCACCTTTAAAGTCGATACCCATCCAGAGCTTGAATTAGAGCAAGACCCTAAGGGCAGTACGCCTTGTGATTTTATAGGAATTGATTGTGACGGTTGTCATCCGTGCAATATACTTGCTAAATGTACAGGCCTTCGTAATGTGGGCAGCGCGCTTGAACCAAGGTTTATTCGTGTGGGCCCATGCACCTGTTGCACGTGTTGGTACAGCATTTATAATGAAAGACCCATTCTTACCAATTACGCCTTCTTAAGTCAGGGGCGTTTCGAAAATTTTAAAGTAGCATCTATCAAGGTAGACGACTACATCATCAATAGTAAGATTTATGTTGATGTAGATCAGTATAATTTAACGCGTCAATCGTATTTATTTTACAAAGCAATCCAAGACCAGAAGGACGGAGCCACGAGTTTGTTTCAACCGCCATCTGGTAAAATCCCCTCCAACTTCCAACAAGTTGCAGGAGATGCAGAACCTATAAGTGGTTTTTTTTATGCGGCATCCGTCAGCCAAAAAACGATCATCCTTACCAAAGAAAATGTTCCGAATGGAGGTTATCCATTTGCATATCCGCTTCGGTTGATTAAGCGCACCTGCGTAGGTGTATACCCCAATTCAACAACTACGAAACCAACGTTTTGGGTGGATTGAGAAGAAGTGTTTTATAATTGCTTTGCAACTGTATCCCAATTGATGGTGTTCCACCAATTGGCAATGTAATCGGCTCGCTTGTTTTGATACTTCAGATAGTACGCGTGTTCCCATACATCGATAGCCAGAAGAGGAGTTCCTTTTAATTCGCTCACATCCATCAAAGGGTTATCCTGATTAGGTGTAGAGCCTATCTTTAGTTTTCCTCCATCGTTTACCAACCATGCCCAGCCGGAGCCAAATCGCTTCATCGCTGCATCTGTAAATTGCTCTTTCATTTTTTCAAATGACCCGAAAGCACCCTGTATGGCGTCAGCTGTTTTTCCGGTAGGGGCTCCTCCTCCATTAGGTTTCATCACTTGCCAAAAGAAATTATGATTCCATGCACCGCCACCATTGTTGCGCGCTTTCGCGGATAACTTTGAAATATTCGAAAAAAATTGATGTTCGTTTTCAAAAGTTATTTTTTCAGCGACAATGGCTTCATTCACATTTTTAATATAGGCAGCATGATGTTTTCCATAGTGAATTCCCATCGTCAACGCATCGATGTTCGGTTCGAGCGCATTCAGTGCATACGGCAATGCAACCTGACTGAACTGCACAGCAGGCACCTCCATTGCCCAAACCTCTGACGAATGTAATAAGAGTGAGCTACCAACAGTAGCCAGTGCAGTAGTCTGAGCTACATCTTTAATAAATTTTCTGCGTGTGGTTTTCATGTTTTTAAGTCTCTTCTTTTCACCCATTTTGTTAAGTAAAGTTACTCAAAAATAGCTAGCTTGCACTATACCATAAATTCAGAATACTATGCCCGACATTCTGTATGATGAAGTCCCCTCGCTAGACCTGGCAGATTTTACCGGAGGTGATCCTGCCAAAAAGAAAAAATTTGTAAGCAATCTTGGAGAAGCATATAACAACATAGGCTTTGTTGCAATCCGCAATCATTATTTGACGGACGATCTCTCTGCGCAATTGTATGATATGATTAAAAAGTTTTTTGCATTGCCCGATGAGGTAAAAAAGAAATATGAAATAGAAGGGCTAGCCGGCCAGCGTGGTTATATTGGTAAAGGGAAAGAACACGCCAAGGGAAGAAATACAGGTGATCTGAAAGAATTTTTTCATGTAGGTCAAGAGGTAAAAGATGGTGACCCGATCAAAAATGAATATCCGGATATAGACTTAGTAATGGGGGGAGACTTCAATCTCGTACTAGGACAAGGTGATTCACAGAATCGTAGTTCCAACAATGCGGAACGTAGAAGTAGGAAATTTATCCAAGAACAAAACAACTTACTGAACCTCAGAGATAGCTACAGAATTAACAACAAATCTGGTGGCTTTACCTGGTCAAGGGGGAGCTGCATGTCAAGACTTGACTTAATACTAATAGAAAAAGATTTAGCGAGTCTTGAAGTGAATACTAAATTAGAATGGGGTTTTGATATA
>JAJTHV010000196.1 GCA_021300095.1 Flammeovirgaceae bacterium
GGTTTTTATTTACAAGATCGGTTCCGTCACGGCTAAGCAAAGGCACGACGAGAAGGCCATAATATCGATGTGGATGACTTTTCCAGCGTTTGTCCATTGGGTTTGGACTTACAGTTTGTTGCAACATGCTTTCTTGGCGTCGTTCATCCATGACGCCCAGGCCAAATAAACTTTCTGTTGGAGCTGTACGACAAAGCAGGTTTACAAGTGGAAAACAAGGTTGAATGTTTTTGGTGGTCAGCAATATGGCATGAACGATTGGGAGACATTATTTGTCTCAGTAGTGAATTGGACAGTACTCGTTTTTTGGCGCTTTCGCTTCTTGACTCTTTTGAATTGACAAACTCGACAAATCGATTTCATTTCAAGACTTCACTCTTCATGGAAATCCTCAATAGTGTCACCATTTAAGGATTATCTAATCAATCAACTGATGCAACATACCATACATTTCCAGCAAGCTAGATCGGAGCAGCATATACACATCTAACTGCATGTTTATATACTGATGGATGATGAAAGGTGCGCCAAATCCTATCATCCGACTAGCGAACCTCGATTAAGAATTTGGCCGCGTAGATAGGACGCTCCTACATTCAATTCATTCGACTTGTGAAGCGTAGCTTTGTCAAATTAAATTGTGACTAGTCTGGAAGAAACCAATTGAAAAAAGCCGAATTGCTTGGCCATTCATCTCCATAATGCACCCATAGTTACTAGTTACTGCACCTGCAACGACGGAACACCATCTCAATCTTCTGGTAGCTTAGACACTCGAAAAGATATCAACAAAGTTCTTACCCCTGTAACTAAAGAACGTTGTCATGCAGTATTTGTTGCTGACTATTCCGAGTACAGCAGGAATGCCAGTCATGAATCAGTTCCACCACAGCATCAACCATGGTATCTACTTCGGGACACGGCGAGACATTCCGGGCAACTGTCCGACCGTCCAACGTTTGAGACAATCGAGTCTCCCATGGCATTACGACATTAGAACCATTCGTATCATCATCATATGCCAAGTACATGTACGAATGCGATAATCCGGATTGCACGGCAAGACTTCCAAAGTAAAAAGGGATTGCGTAGTTGTAGGGGAAAAGCTCCAAGAGCTGCGAACAGGACGACAGCGATGGGAAGTTTCCATCCGTGCCGTGACCCATCATAAATGGTACTCCCGTCAGTTGAGCTCCATGTCGTGCTATGAGAATATCTGTGCTCTGAAAGAAGCGAACCTGTTCCTCAAAGGTGGCCCCCTAAAAAACGTGGACGGTGACAGGGGTGGTGGATGGCGATGATTCGTCTGTGGTGGTAGTATTTCTGTTATTTTGACCACGATATTTTAGTTTGGACAGTCGATCGGCCAACTCTTTCGCATTAGAGATCCCTCGTGTTTTCTGTCGACTGAGAATCTGGATTCGAGGAGGCTCATTGCAGGAATGACGATGGGTGTTGGTGGGCATTTGTGTTGCTGGTTGTTGTCGTGGCTGCTCCTGAGTTTGTGACAAATGACGTTGCACAATACTGTTCCATTCCTCGGGATGTTGCAGCAAAAATCCACGATTTGGAGGTTTGAAGGTGGGTATCCTTGAACCAGTATCTAGTGTTGTCGTAGTCGCCACAGTGGAAGCAGTCGAATTCAGTTGGTCCCACTGTTTTCGTGCTTCTGAATAGTCCTGCAAGGACATCTGTTCCAGTCCTAGTTGGGAAGTCAATGCTTCTACGACACCTCGTAAAAATGCCGTATTTTTCACCCCTTTTCTCCAATACTGTCCTTGGGTCGTCTCGTCATATAGAAGTAGGGGTGTCGCAAACCTTCGAGTGGTACTTGCTGGTGTGGATGGCTCGCGTCCTGCAGTAATGTCAATAACCGATAGTCAAAACACATGTGGATTTCTTGCATAGCATGAGGAAAGTGTTGTAATTTCCTAGTGACATTAGGATGGAATCGATATGGAACAACAGTACTTGATGTTGTCGTGGTTCCGCTTCGACTTTTGCGGACAATATTGATGTCGTGGTGATTAAAGTTGAAGTCGTAGTACCCAGCTCGCTCGTATGAATCTGTGTAATTGAAATTGACATTCGAACTTCCTAAATCACCATTTTGGTTCGACATGGTGGAGACCAGGAAAAGAATACTCGGTAGAAGCCTTGATCATTCTGGATTGCTTGGAGAGGGGAGTTGCTCCGCAGGTACGAGTGGGTTCTTTAAAAGGTTCATTCAGGATGATGGATGATACTGCAATAGACAGTTCGTCTTTGCGAATGGACCGCAGTTGCAAAGCGAATTGGGAAGTTTGAAGGAAAAGATATGATCATGTAACGCTCAGAAAGACAACAGAAGCTAGTGCGAACTTGCAGTAGCTGTGCATCGTCACTTTTGGTGCTTTGTGCTGCCGGCTGTGGGCATTAATCACAAACGATTCGGGCCATACAGTGCTTGACTCCGTTGCTCCTGTCTCGGCTCGACTTTCACTATGCAAGGATTCCTCCGTGGCTGTCATTGTCGCTGGGTGTTGTCGCAGGCGCAACGGTAGATAGACTGGGGGAGGTAGGGGCGAGAATCTCTGTATTCAAACAACCGACGTGTCCATCCGTGTCGGGAATGCAACCATCCACATTGACGGCAAACGTTGGAGTGCCCGAACAGAGGGTACAATCAAAACATTCGTTGTCAAAGTCGACCATGAACGAGCAGGTAGGAAGGAGATCCCTCGGGATTGTACACTGACCGACAAAGCAGAGGAGACACCGAACATTGTTCGTCGTGGCGCCCTCTCATTACGTTTTTCATCGTAATTAAAGAACCTTGATCGCGCCAAATCAGTACTGTACTGTACGTCGACGAATTCCCGGGGATTAGGAAGAAACGAGAACAATTTTTCTACTTAGATCGACGACGCCATTCTTTAGAGGCTTCATCAATTGTGATTCTGTTGCATTCTGAAATGAGATCGCGATCCACGTGTCATCGTGGCCGTTGGTTTCGAACAAAAAATTCAAAAAAAAGACAACCAACAAACACAAACCAACTCAAACGAAAGAGCAAACAACAGCTCACAATTTCCAAATTGTACACCAAAGTTATCACGATTGACTTATACTGCTATCAAAACGATGATCTCTTTCCTCAAAGACTTGCTTGCCCTCAATGGGCCTCAGTTCATAAGATTCCTTGACACCGCCGTGACTGTTTCTCACCTGGCCTGTATGCTCTGTTTGGTCGTTTCGTTCGTGCTTGCTAGTGCGATAGTTGTCTATCAGCTCCTGCGTCGATTCGTCTTGTACCTCCGTGCCTTCGAGGTGTTGTTTTGGTTGCGTATCGGTGTGGGGATGTTACTTTTGTTGGCGATTCCGCTCAGCGGAATCACCTTTATGGTGCTGTGTTCAATCATAGTGAGAGTTGGAACCACCACGATGTTGACGATTTGTTTCTTCGTTGGCATTGTGGCGATGGTGATTGCGTTCGTTGCTGTAGTTGTGGTTGGTCTTCTTCATCGTCTGCATCGTCTCGTTTGTAGTCTAAGTAGGTTGACAACATGGATTCGGAATAGGCACAGAAAGATCGACCTGGTGGCAACGGAGATGCAAGTGGTAGAATTTGACGTACAGGACGAGGAGCTAGATGTAGAGAGGGTAGATCGGGAGGAGGAGACGGAGGTACACTCACCCACACTACCGCTGTGTTCTGCCCCGCGTCGAAGTGGTCGAATCCGGAACAAGCCAGATCGATGGGTTCCTCCATCCGGCCGCACCACCACCCAACCAGTCCTGCTCGGAAGCTTTTTCGATCGCGGCGTTCGGCGATCGAGCCGCATCGCGGCGGCTCGGCTGGCCTTGCGTTAATCAAGTATCGTCGTCTCCTCCATGGCGGCGGCGCGGGACATCGTCACAAATGTACAAAAGTATAAGACACCAGTTCCGACTGTGTGACCTCACCTTTGGGGTTGGTGAGCGGCAGTGGCCGACGTCCCCCTGTACATTTGTGACGATGTCCTTGCGTTTGGAGAGAAAAACTTTGTCTTTGACTTGGTGGAACGGAACAGATGATTGTATGTATAAAAACATCTACTAGCTAGTCAACAGAGCGTTGTTTAGAATTGTAGCTATCTCCCGTAGTTCAGATGCTTACTGTATTGTTGATGGTTGGTTGGTTGGCTGGTTGGTTGGTAGTAGGTAGTATATATTTATATATTATAAACATGAGATTCGTCACATGCCGGTGAGGCTCTCAGGCAGTGTCGTACACACCTGGGGGCAAGGATGGTTTCGATTGTGTTTTCTTTGGGTTTGTTTTCTTGTTTTTTGTTGTTTCCGATTCTTCACGACATGGTCAAGAATTCGACGACCCACATGCCAAGTACGGGATAGATTTTCCAAAGATACCCTCCACCAATCATGATGATGTTTCTGGACTTTTCAATAGCAAATGAATGGTAAATGAAGACATGAATATACCCTTTGGAAAATACCTGACAAATAGGTAGGGATCATCCGACCGCTTCTTCCTGCCTTTTAGACTTGGAATACACCCAATGTGAGAACAAGAAAAATGGCTTGGGTGGATGGATGGATGGATGGATGGAAAATGTCAACATGGTACCTCTACCACATGTCCCACGTGGAAGTGGCATCCTCGTAGTTTTGACAAAATTCATTTTTTTCAA
>JAJTHV010000268.1 GCA_021300095.1 Flammeovirgaceae bacterium
TAAAACAGCGAATACTGTTTTGAGTGCTGAATTATTAAATTGGGCCGACACAGTAGTTGTCATGGAAAAGAGCCATCGCAATTTCATCCACCAAAAATTTAAAGATATGTACCAAACCAAACGTATTACCTGTTTATACATACCTGACCAATACGATTTTATGCAACCTGAATTGATATCAATTCTAAACCTCAAAGTCGAGCAAGCGTATAACGAAGGGTTATTAAATCCGTAATCCGCCAGCCATGACCATTCAAGATTTAAAAAGTGGCATAATCAACTGGAAATTAACCAAAGAAAGAGTCATCAATTTGGCGATTGGTTTTGCGGCTGTTTTAATCTACGAGTTGGTTGCTCGCCCCATCTATCGCCCCTACATTTATAAACATCATATCAACGATTTCCATATTGCCGATACCATTGGCAATACACTCGGCACAATAGCAACGGTATTTGTTTTAATCGGCTTCATTGGGCAAGGCAGAACCCAACACCTTTTTCTTATCAAGCTTATCACCTTCAGCGTTGCTCTTTACGAAATCATGCATCCGCTACTCGGAAAACCCACCGACCTATGGGATTTTACCGCAACCATCATTACCGGAGCACTGTGTTTGCTCTTGTACAAAGTCATTCATCCTAACAAATCCAACTAAACAAGCTTCCGAAAGCCTTTGCAATATCCTCCGCGAAACTTTGTGCTCCTTTGTGTAACTCTGTGGTACAACACAAACTCCACTAGAGAATACATCAAATCCACCTTTCTTACCCCCATTCCCCCTCCCCAAACTGCCAAAATTGCATACCCAACCGGTTTTGGTTCAACTTTTGCATAAGAAGCCTCATCTACAATCAACTGCAGCCTTGTTGCGTTATGATGCTAACTCGCTAGAAATATGAATACACTAAAAACCATTGTCGTAGCCTTTATAGCCGGAATTGCCGGTGCTTACTCGTTTTTTGCCTACCAAACCGAAAAGGCAGCGCGCGAAAAAAACAATCAGCAACTCAATGTGGCCGATTACGAGCCCAAAGAAATTTACCGCCCGAATGTAGTCGAGCCATCCACCAACGCTGGTGGTGAAAATGTGGACTTCAGCCAGGCGGCCGCCAAGGCAACGCCTAGTGTCGTCTATATCAACTCTATCTCGCAAAGCGGTGCCAGCTATTCGTATTGGGACTTACTCTTTGGAGGTGGCGGCTCACAAACACAGGTGAGCTCCGGTTCGGGTGTTATCTTCACCCAAGACGGTTACATTGTCACCAACAACCACGTGGTAGAAGCAGCCGAAAAAATTCAAGTTCTCTACAACAAAAAATCATACGATGCAGAACTGGTGGGCACCGATCCTTCCACCGATTTGGCTGTATTAAAAATTAAGGAAACGAACCTGCCTGCCATTACGCTTGGAAATTCAAAAACAGTAGCTGTGGGTGAGTGGGTCGTTGCCATTGGAAACCCTTTGTCACTTTCTTCCACTGTTACGGTGGGTATTGTGAGCGCCAAGGGTCGCAGAATCAATATTGTAGAAGACAGGTTCCCCATCGAATCTTTCATCCAGACCGATGCGGCTATCAATCCGGGTAACAGCGGTGGTGCGCTTGTCAATAAAAACGGAGATCTGGTCGGTATCAACACCGCCATTCTTTCGCGCACGGGTTCTTACACCGGCTATGCGTTTGCCGTGCCCGTGGACATCGCCAAAAAAGTAGTAGAAGATTTGATCAAATATGGCTTACCGCAAAAAGCATTCTTTGGTGCCAACATCTTAGAATACGATTATGAAAATGCGAAGAAGGTTGACCTCGATGTAAACGTGAAAGAGTTTCGGGGTGTCCTGCTTGGCGACATCACGCGAGGAGGTGCAGCCTCCGCAGCCGGTTTACAAGAAGGCGACATCATTACTAAACTCAATAATGTGGATATCAATAGCAAATCCGCGTTTGATGAAGAGGTAAGCTACCACTACCCCGGAGATAAAATTAGTGTATCGTATGTGCGCGAAGGCAAAACAAATAATACGAACATTACACTCTTCAATAAAAATGGCGACACCAATTTAGTGAAGCGCAAAATCTTCAACGATGCCACCTTAGGTGTCAATTTAGAAGCAGTAGACTACGGTGTAAAAATTAATAAGATACGCGATGGTGTTTTTAAACGCTTAGGCCTACCGGAAAACTATACCATTGTTTCAATCAACCGACAGCGCGTAACAGACCCACAAGACGTGATCGAGTTCTTTAATAAGTTTAAAGGAAGGGTTTATTTATATGGGTTTAACAGCTCCCGCCAGGAGGTGCCCATTACTTTCTTTTTGAAGTAAGGCAACGCTATTTTCAATTTAGCCGTCTCGGTCGTGCGACCAAGACGGCTTTTTTTGTTTACACCCAATCCTGAGCGCATCTCTTTCAATTAATTAATTTGTACCTTTAAAAAAACCTTTTCCCTATGAAGAAAATTTGGTTTAGCGTGATGGCAGTTAGTTTGTTTACTATCAGTTCATCGTTTGCCCAAAAATATGCTGCTACCAAAAGTGTGGTAAGTTTTTATTCACACGCCACCATTGAAGATATCAAAGCGGCTAACACCACCTCCATTGGTCTGGCAGATCTGTCCACCAATGCAGTTGCATTTTCAATTACCATCAAAGATTTTGTGTTCGATAAAAAACTGATGCAGGAGCACTTCAATGAAAAATACATGGAAAGTGAAAAGTATCCGAAAGCTACTTTTCAAGGTAAAATTGAAGGTTTTGATGCCACCACTAAAGGACCACAAAATGTAAAGGCGATCGGCAAAATGACCATGCACGGAGTGACAAAGGATGTGGAACTGACCGGTACCATGGAAGCCACTACCGAAACAACTTTGAGTATTACCTCCACATTTATTGTGAAACTGGAAGATTACAAGATAAAAATTCCGCAAGTCCTCTGGCAAAATATAGCCGAAGAAATTGAAGTGAAAGTAGACTTTACACTTACGAAGAAATAATTTGGCTGTGAGGCAACCCTTTTCAAAATCACTTCGTCACGCCAGTTGACTAAACCCTAAAACTTCCCTATGAGCGCACGAATTTTTCTCACTATCTTTCTCATTGTCTCCAGCTTATTCTCCTACGGGCAAGATTTGCTTGCCGAATTACAACAAGAAGAGAAGAAAGAGAAAGAATACACCATCGCCACTTTCAAGGGCACTCGCATCATCAACGGCCACTCGGTAGAAATGAAAGGGGCCGGAGAGTTGGAGTTCATCATCTCTCACCGCTTCGGCACTATCAATTCAGGTGCATACAATCTCTTTGGATTGGATCAGGCATACATTCGTATCGGCTTGGAATATGGAATTACAGATCGGTTAGGAGTTGGAATCGGCAGGAGTTCGTTTAACAAAATCTACGACTCGTACCTAAAATACAAATTACTCCGCCAAAGCACTGGCCCTGGCAGTTCGCCATTCACCATCACCGCATTTGGCAGTATCAACATTCAGGATTTTGAACAAACTCCCGGTACCTATACGACTTTTATGGATCGAGCTAGTTACATTGGCCAACTGCTGATTGCCCGAAAATTTTCGCCTAAATTTTCCGCTCAAATTACACCTACTTTCATTCACACAAATGTGGTAGATCAATCGCAACTAAGCAACGATCAGGCCGCATTGGGTGTAGGTGCACGCTACAAACTCACAAAAAGCCTCGCTATCAATGCAGAATATTTTTACCGCATTAATCCCATCGCCAATACTCCGTATTACAATTCCTTGGGCATTGGTTTGGATATTGAAACAGGAGGCCACGTGTTTCAATTAGTACTTTCCAACACACAAGGAATGATTGAACGTACTTTTGTAACCGAAACTGGCGACAACTTTTTTGATGGCGGTATTCACTTTGGATTCAACATTACGCGAGCATTTCAATTGAAGAAGAAAACCAAATAACTAAACAACCTATACTATGATTAAGAAAATATTGATTGGCGTGGGCGTAATCCTCATCGCCTTTGTCGGTTTCATCGTTTACTCCAACCTGTTCCCAAAAAGTCCGAAAAAACTACGGAGTTTAGCGATCGTGGCTTAGATATTAAAGTAAGCTACAGCCAACCGTACAAAAAGGGAAGACTCATTTTTGGCGAAGAAAAAGATGGCGCACTGCAGCCATACGGAAAATACTGGAGGCTGGGCGCCAATGCCGCTACTGAAATCACGTTCAGCAAAGATGTAAACTTTGCCGGCAAAGCCGTGAAGGCCGGAAGCTATCGGATGTATGCCGTGCCGGGCGCTACTACATTCCAGGTTTCATTGAACAGTGAGTTGGGTGTTTTTCTGGGCGTGACGGAGCCAGATTATACTTTGGATGTGGTAAAAGTAGAAGTGCCTGTAACGACAACAGACAATGAAGTAGAACAATTTGTGATCAACTTTGCCAGCGATTCTACCGGTGTAAATATGGATTTTGTGTGGGACAAAATTCAAGTGCGTGTACCCATTACACAGCCTTAACTAAAAATTAGAAAATCATTTACCTGAGCCTATCCTAAAAAAATAGGCTCTTTTTTTCCTTCCACATGGCTATATCCAAAAAACAAATCTTCGGCTCTGCCATTCTCATACTCATTTTTCTGGGAATTGCTTATTTCATTATCGGCAAGATTCAATACCGAATGAACGTAATGGATGTGGAAGAATACGAACCCCTCTCCACACTCAAGGTGCCGCAACACATTTTGAAAAGAGCCAAGTATCCTTTCATTGATGTTCACAATCACCAATGGACCATGCCAATTCAAGATCTGGAAAAGCTAGTTGTCGAAATGGATTCGCTCAATATGCAGGTAATGGTGAACCTAAGTGGCTTTCGGGGAAAGTTTTTAGAATGGTCGCTCGACAATGTAAAAGAAAATTACCCAAAGCGCTTTATCGTTTTCATGAACATCAATTTCGAAAACCTGGACGATACAGGATGGCCAAACGAAACATTGGAGATGATAGAGAATGCCGTGAAGCAAGGTGCCAATGGTTTGAAAGTTTATAAAGGATTAGGTCTTACCGATGTCGACAACGAAGGCAAACGCATCGCAGTGAACGATCCACGTCTCGATCCGATCTGGGCCAAATGCGGTGAGTTGGGCATACCCGTGTTGATTCACTCCGGTGAACCCAATTCATTTTGGAATCCCAAAGACAAATACAACGAGCGCTGGCTCGAACTCAAACAAGAACCTGGTCGCTATCGCGATCCCGCCAAGGTGCCTTCGTTTGAAGAAATCATGGCTGAACAGCACAGTGTATTCCGAAGACATCCCAATACAAAATTTATTGATGCACACCTCGGTTGGTTTGGCAATGATTTAGAGCGTCTCGGAAAATTATTTGACGAGATGCCAAATGTTTATACAGAATTAGGTGCAGTGCTTGCAGAACTAGGCCGTCAACCAAAAGCTGCGCGGGCTTTTATGATCAAGTACCAGAATCGGATTATGTTTGGCAAAGACACCTACAAAATGGAAGAGTACTACACCTACTTTCGAGTATTGGAAACAGGCGATGAATATTTTGATTACTATCGCAAGCGTCATGCCCATTGGAAAATGTACGGACTGGAACTGCCTGATTCGGTTTTGAAAAAAGTGTACTTCCAAAATGCCTTGCAAGTAATTCCGGGAATCGACAAAACAAATTTCCCTCTATAAAAGAGAGCGTCTAAGGCTGTTGAAGAGGTAAGGTGACTACAAACGTAGTTCCTTCTCCATAAACGGACGAAACCTCAATTGATCCGTGAAGTTTATCAATGGCTTCGCGCACGATAAACAGTCCAAGCCCCGCTCCTTCTACTTGCGTATTGGCGCGGTAGAACATCGTGAAAATCTTACTAAGATATTCCTCACGGATACCGCTGCCATTATCTTCAAAACAAATTCTAATACCTGAGTTTTCTACAACTCCCGATATTTTCAAAAATGGATTCGGCTTGGAATAGTCGTGGTATTTAAAGGCGTTTGAAATGATGTTCCCAAAGATTACTTGGAGGCGGACCGCGTCTGCGCTAATCATAGAATCACCGGGCACATCCAATATCACCCTCACGTTATTGGCACCGGGGTAAAATTTAAAATTCTCCAGGTTTTCTTTTAACACACTTTTCAGATTGAGCATTTGAAAATTGAGTGGCTGCCTGGAATTAGCTGCGTACTCGCTGATGCTTTTAATAAACTGATCCAGATTGTCTGCCCGCCCCTTCAACATAGCTGCATATTCTTTCAACTCCTTTACATCGTCACTCATTTCCATAAGCTGAATGAGTCCTTTGATCGAAGTTAAGGGCGCTCGCATATCGTGTGAGGCACTGTAGAAAAATTTATCCAACTCGGCATTTACTTTTAGCAGTTCCTGATTTCTAAACTCAATGTCTTTTTCACGCTTCATCAATTTTGATTCAAACCGATGATTCAATCGAAGCATGTAATAGACGATCACTACGGCCGAAAAACTGGCAATCAGAAAGATGGTCAACAAGTTTTTGTCCACATATTCTTTGGTGACGAAATCACCCGTTAAGCGTTCATACGGGTGAAAAACAGCTGCTACAAATGCCAAAGTAGAAACCGTCACAATCATCCATGAGTAGCGAATTCGTTCGTAACCGAAGGCAACAAAAACACCAATATTAATGCAGATGGAAAATATGTACACTCCCATTTCCCGTACCAGCGTGGCAGTAAAAAAAATAGTGATCACATTCACACCTATGGCCAAAGTAACCCGAGCTGTCATGAAGTGACCCTTGCTGTTGAGATAAATGACTATTAAGCCAATAGCTATCCCTATCAGATTGAAGGGCAAAGGCTCGTAATAATCGCTGAAAATATCAAGAACGGTAAAGCAGATAAGCGCAACCACGAATATCAGGCTCAACTGCGAGGTAAGAATCACCCGCTTGTACTCCTGGGGAGAAAGAACAAAATGTGAAATCCGAAAAGGAGAAAAAAATAATCGGGTGAACGTGGCTTTCAAGGGGGGATATTCCACCCTAACCTAATAAGAAAAACTTAATCTTGCCAGCCTGCCTTAAGCCGACATGCGCGACTTAAACTTTTTGGTTAACTCATCCACACTGTTTTTGTAATTGGCATCGGTCTTCATCATGTCTTCTACTGACTCTAAGGCATGAATAACGGTGCTATGGTCGCGGCCGCCAAAATTCTCACCAATCAAAGCTAAAGTCAATTGGGTATAGCGCTTACAGAAATACATGGCCGTCTGCCGGGGAATTACTATTTCACGCTTCTTGCCTTTGCTCTTCATGGCTTCCAGTTCTACCTTAAAGAAATCAGCAACCGTCTTTTGGATATAATCGACACTTACATCAGATTGAATTTCTTTAACAATGTTTTTGAGCACTTCCTTCGCCAATTCCAAATCAATTTCTTTTTTGAGAAGCGTTGCATGGAAGAGCAGTGAGTTGAGTACCCCTTCCATGTCGCGAAGGTTTGTATCCACACTAAATGCGAGGTATTCCGCCACATCAGTAGGTA
>JAJTHV010000042.1 GCA_021300095.1 Flammeovirgaceae bacterium
CTTCATCATCATCTTTGGGGCACCGGCTTTGTTTTTTGCAGCCAACTTCAAGAACCCGGAAGCGATCTTACTCAGCCTGCAGTGCTATGTCATAGTCAACTATCTGCGTATTGCTTCCATCTACCTTTTCACGCTAGAAGCGCCCGAAGGATTGATTGCATTGAATGATCCTTTTCTGGCAAAAGTAGCTTATGGAGGAAACGCGGTGTTTGTAAAAGACTTGTTCTTTTCAGGTCACACCAGCACCTTAGCGATTGTATACTTCATTGAAAAGCGGAAAAATCTAAAAGCACTTCTTTTTATCTGCACGTTGATAGTCGGGTTGCTGTTGATCTGGCAACGTGTTCATTATTCGATCGATATACTCGGGGCTTGGGTGATTACATGGCTGGTTTATAAGGGGCTGAAGCAACTCAACAAACGAACTCTTTTAACTGTTTAAAGTCAGTTTAGGCGGTTGTGCTTCAAAAAAAAGCCTTTTTTTGAACTGATTCCCAATCCTTGCGTTTATAATTTTGTTAAAATTAGTTTAACTTTGAGGTTGATTTAAGTTAATGCAGTACTATGGAGTTGAATGGAGTAGCAGCCAAAAACGGCACACATAAAAAATCACTTAACAATTATCCTGAATTTACTTTAGGAGATGTTTTGTCACACGAACAGAAAGAGTTCTTCGAAAAAAATGGATTCATCCATTTCAAGAATTTCATTTCAAAAGAAACCGTTGATACGTTGCTACGCGAAGCTGAAAAGATTCAGGATGAGTGGGTCAGCCAAGGTTATAAGATGATCAATGGTGTGCCCATCAAATACGGTACCGATATCACCGGCAAGAGAATCGTTCAGCGTTTTGCATTCTTAAATCAGCACAGTTCTTTATTCTCCGATCTGTTAAAGGATCAAAGACTCAAGGCACTTTTTGATTTCATTGGCACCGATGATTGCCGAATTGGTGAAACAGAGAAAGACGGATTAGTTTTTAATCATTATATCAATACCGAGGAAAGCAACTATAGTCAATTGGGCTGGCATACAGACGCTTTGCGCGATGTTTTCTACGGTCAGAAAATTCTTCCTATGCTAAATGTGGGAATCCATTTGGATAACTCTACTACCGACAATGGTGGTTTGCGTTTAATCCCAGGAACTCACAATCAAGGTTTGCGCACACTCCTATTTAAGAAGTTTTATTTCTTAAGCCACAAGCCAGACAAAAATGAAATTGGTTTGAATGTAGAACCTGGAGATTTAACCGTGCATGATGGCCGTTTGTGGCACCGCGTGGCTCGCTCTCCATTCATTGGTGAGAAAAGCCGCAGACGTGTGATGTATGTTCCGATCATTACCGGAAAATTCACTCCTCGTACGGAAAACAGCAAGCCCTTATTTTATCAGCGTCTGATTTCACTCACGAATAAATAATCACGCATGGCCTACGCCTTAGTAACCGGTGCCAGTGGTGGCATTGGTTTGGAATTAGCCCGAGAGTTGGCCAAGCGAAAAATTGATCTTTTATTGATTGCACGATCTTCTTCCAGACTGGAAGAGATTTGTAAGGAATTTCGTGCTACTTATTCCATCAAGGCAGAATACCTGAGTGTTGATTTGAGTCTTCCCGATGCAGTTACTCAAATTGAAAACTGGATCGCTACAAATTCTTTTGCTGTAAATATTCTGGTCAACAATGCAGGTTACGGAATCTGGGGACGCGTAGACGCTACATCGAAGGAGAGTCTCAACAACATGATGCAACTCAATATGATTGTGGTGACTAACTTGTGCCACGTCTTGATCCCTGAGTTGAAGAAACATCCACAATCCTATATTCTAAATGTTGCCAGCACGGCCGCCTATCAGGCAGTTCCGACTTTAGCTACTTATGCAGCTACCAAAGCATTTGTGTTGTTGTTCACGCGAGGTCTTCGTTTAGAATTACAGAATACCTCCATCTCTGTCACTTGTCTAAGCCCCGGTGCCACATCAACCAACTTCATTGACCGAGCGGGCATGGAAGCGCTGAAAGAGAAGGCGGAGAAGTTCAGCATGAAAGCCGAAGAGGTTGCTAAAATTGGAATAGAAGGAATGTTTAATAAAAAGGCCGAAATCCTTCCGGGCTTTGTCAACTGGATATCCGTTCAGCTTACCTATTTGGTACCCAAGTTTATTCCCGAAAAGATTGCGGCCGGTTTATACAAGTAGTTTACACTTGTAACTCAAACCATTCTTGTAACAATTCATCAACAGCCGAGGTTTCGAACTGCTTCAATTGCTTTTGAAGCATGGTATTGAAAGCATAATAGTTTTCTTTCTTTACAAAAGCGGCCTGGTTCATCCACTCTTCCGCTCCGTATTTTACCACAAACTCTTCAATCTGTGTTTCTTCCATCCGCGAATGCGAAGTGAGATACTCCGACAGTTTCAAAAGTAAAAGCTTATTTCGCTTCATCAATTGCATGGCTTCTACTTCGCACACTTTGATCAACTCCAGCGCTTCGACTTCGTACTTCTGATTCACCAGAAAGACATCATCGTTGTTGGTCGTTTTAATCGCCATGTGAATGGGATCCTTCCCCATCGCATAGTTTCTCACTGCCTTGTTGGCTAATGATGACGCTTCTTCAATATCGGCATACACACCCGTGCTGGTAAAAGGTTCACCAAAAACCAATTTCTCGGCAATGTAACCGCCCAGCGTAATGATGATATCCTTGCGAAGCGTCTCGCGGGTAACGGGACCTTTCGGGAAGTTGATTTGACAGAATCCCTCTGCCGAATCCGAAGCTGTGCGCGATACAATCAATGCCGGAATAATATGTAAAGTGGCTACCGCCAATACCGCATGTCCTGCTTCATGCACCGCAGTGTGTGCCTGAATTTCAGGATCGCAGCTTTTGCGAAGATTCTCCAATTTCAAAACTGCTTCATCGCTGATGGTTTTGATAAATTGATTTTGCTCATCGCGAAGTTCAAAATAAAAATGCTGCTGCTCATAATACCAGCGAATGTTTTTCACAGGCAGATTTTCTTCCAACAGCATCACCGCCATTTTGCTGATGCGCGATTCAATCAAATTTTTGATAGTGGTGAAAATAGGACGTGTGCCCTGTGATGGAAACACACCTTCGGCATAGATCACATCGGTTACGGAAGAATCAAACTGAATATTCCATTCAAATTGTTGCTGTACAAATTGTGCAATGCGCTCAAACTGCACCTCAATCAATTGGCGAAACTGCGCCTGATTGAAAGAACGGTAAATGATGTGGTTGTTTCCTAAGCGCGCCACTTGCTCCGGACGAAAACGTTTTTTCAACGCTCGCTTGATGTGGGCAATGGTGATTTTTGAAGTTTGCTCGTAAAAATCATCTGCACTAATATCCGGATTCATGTTGTGACTCATGCGGTAGGCTTCATCGAGGTTGCCGAGAATGAATATCAACGACTTGGAAAGATCTAATTGACGAGAAGCTGTTCGTGCGTGTAAAGCATTCAAAATATGATTCGCCAATTCCTCCAAGGAAGAACCTATAATCAAAGACTTGATTTCTTCCTTGCGCGTTTCGCCATTTAAGAAGAGACCCGTCATTCCTTCCAGGAAATCCGTTGAAAGGAAATAGTCTTTGCTGATAGGCTGATTGTATCGATCGTGATCTTCGAAATAAAATCCATCAAAAATCTTCACAAACCACTCTACTTCTGAGACGACAACACCTTGCTCTATGTGAACACCCGAGCGAAGTGCTTTCTCCATTCGCTTAAAGCAACTTTCTGCCCGATAAAGGTAATAGGTGTTGTTACTTGGGATGTAGGATATCTTACCTGAATCAATCAACTCCCAAATAACACGCAGTTTATCTTTACCCAGCTCTTCACCATTCTGATTAAGTGTTCGGGCAAATTGAAATTCATCTAAACATAAAACAGCCGGCTTTTGATCAAAAAACTCCATATCTTCCGTCAAGATGCGTTTTATCCACGCAGCCGAATCGGATTCAAACTCGCCCATATCCAAGTGGGCAAAGAGTTGTTTGTAATCCAGCAATTCAATTAATCGATGGACTAATGCAGTTTTACCGGAACCGGTCAGTCCCCATAAATTGATTACGGTTGGACGCAATTGTGCTTCCGGGAAAAGATACCATGGCATCAGCAATGAAATGACTTCATCGATGATGGCATCCAGACCTAAAAATTGTTTTTTCAATGCATCTGATACCTCGCGTAGTTTTTGCCGTTTGGCAATCAGATCATGATAATTTGTATTTGTACTCATTGTTACGTGTACTAAAAAGTAAATAATGAGCTACTCCTTGCAACAACAACACAAGACATACACGAGCAAACAATTGAAATTGTCTGGGAGCAACTTGCCTGATAATTGTGAGTAAAGGAAATAGCGAACCGATCAGTTGAGAAATCTCAACTAAAAGCTACTTGTGGATATGGATATTTAGTACAAACATAATTTCTTCTTTAAAAAGGTGTGATAAGAAGAATGATGACACAAAAGTATGCTGAGTTTTCTAATTCTTCCTAACATTCTTCTGAATTTATTTTTCAGTAAAGATCTCATCACACTTATACATGCAACCTATTTGCGCACATGAAATAAATTCAACTTTTAGTTATCGCTCCTTGTTTGGTCGAATGTGCCTCTGTTATATTTGCATCAACATGAACCAGAACAAATCACTTTTTAATCATTATCGCATGCCGAGTATACGTTTTGAATATTCGGTAAGTCTGCGCGTGGTTATGATTTGATTTTGATTTATACATCAACAAAAACAAAACCCCGGGTCAGACACTCGGGGTTTTTTGTTGTCTGACACACCAATCTATCCTGAGCTGATTCAAAAGAATGACGAGACATATCGGCTCACGCTTATATCGTGTAGAAACCGTAACTGGTTGCATGTTGGTTCGAATCCATCTGTCTCGACCAAATTTATCCCAAAACTGTCAATAGGATTGACAATTTTGTCCTGCGGGCCGATGAATCCTGATAGATGAGTCAGGATTATCGGGATTAACCCTGACATTGAAAATGAACGAATGTCTTACTGTTAAGAAACAGCGTGAACTAGTTCATTTTCAATCGTCAGCACGCAGTGCAAAAAAGTCTAACGACTTTTTTGGGTTTATTGGAGATTAAGCTAACTAAGTAGAAGCGTCCCGTTGAAGCCGGGAAGGACTGGAGCGTTACCAGTAGTCTCCACTTAGCCCAGGTGGCGGTGATGTGATAGCATAGTAAGCAGACAAATGCGTAGCGTTTCGCTAAGATCGAAGTTGAAATCTTCCACATCATGCTCATTTACGATACATGCCCTCAACTTCAATTAGTTGAGATACGCGCAATTGTAGCAAATGTGATTACTGGTAAATTGTTATTGATTACCTGCCTCATTCCTCGGCATGACAAAGGTGTGGAGAAGACAGAAGGAGTCGAACCTTCACTCTGTTGGTTCGTAGCCAACTGATTTTCCGATTAATCTATGCCTTCTGATAAGGTGTTCTTCATTGAAAGAAAGAAGCTTGAAACATCTCCTCATCATCCTGCGGAAGATCGCTTGAATAAAACCTCTGCCGATACTGTTTCTTATCGCGCGCTAGCGGACCATAACAAAGAGAATGGTTGGTTTTTACCAACGGCTTTCTTGCAAAGCAAAACAACAAGTGTGCGTTCAGTGCTATGGCGCTAACTGATTGCACTGAGATGTCTCAAACTTCTTTTGAGCGGGCTGTTTTTAAGGAAGTCAACCCAACTTCCGCATGGAGGATTTACCCGTCCATTACTCACCAAACGAGTCTCAATTTACAGTTGAGAGCGGGATTCGAACCCGCGTTTTTCTATTGCTCTACCCTTGAGCTATCATAAAGAGAAGGATTCGAACCTTCAACCCACAGAAAAGGAAACAACTTCTCAGCCAAAGCAGCATATTACCACCCATTTTCGTGACAACACTATGGGGTTTTCCGAAGCCCGCATCCGGTCTTTGACTTACTATTTTTCCCCGTTTCATTTCAAGCCTTTCGCCTGAAAGAAAATTTTTACCGGTTGCCCGGAGCATATCTTATATCTAGTAATTTATCCTCAATTATAATTTTTGTTTTGTCCAAAAGCCACCCCGACCTATTTCGGAGTGGCGCCCGCTTTCTCTTATCACGCAACAAAATTGATACGCTGCTGCGCAGTCTATTTGCGCACCCAAATTATTTTCGATACTTTTTCAAAAATAATTCTGTTTATGCCGGTTAACCGCAATGCACTAATTCGTTTTCGCACTATTGATGAATGTCTCAAAAACCGACAAAGGAGATGGACATTGGAAGATTTAATTGAAGCCTGTTCAGAAGCACTGTATGAATATGAAGGCATCGACAAAGGGGTGAGTCGCAGAACGGTGCAAATGGATTTGCAATTGATGCGCAGCGATAAGCTGGGATACAATGCACCGATTCTAGTATTGGAAAAGAAATATTATACCTACGAAGATCCCAACTATTCCATCACCAACATTCCGCTGACCAAACAAGATTTAGGGAAACTGACGGAAGTGGTAGAAATTCTCAGACAATTCAAAGGGTTTAGTCACTTTCAGGAGCTGAGTGGTATGGTGCAACGGTTGGAAAACAAAATCCATACAGCCAAAACCAATCAAGAGCCGATCATTGACTTTGAAAAGAATGACCACCTCAAAGGGCTCGAACATATTGAAGCGCTTTATCAAAACATTCTCCGGAAAAATGCAGTGGAACTTACCTATCAGAGCTTTCGCGCCAAGGAGGCTTCAGCATTTGTTTTCCATGCTTACTATTTAAAGGAGTATCGCAACCGCTGGTTTGTGTTGGGCAATAAAGGTAAAAATGCTCCTATTCTTACATTGGCACTTGATCGAATTATTTCCATCGAGCCTACATCGATAAAATACATTGAACGAAAAGGTTTTCATCCGGCAGAGTATTTTAATCATGTGATTGGAGTAACGGTAGAACCCACTACCCTTCCGGAAGAAATTAAAATCTTTGCTGACCGCGACACAGCTCCCTACATTGCAACCAAGCCCATTCATCACAGTCAGCAGATAGTGGATGAGCAGCCCCATGGCACGATCTTTTCCTTGCAAGTGCAACTCAACTTTGAATTGGAGCGTGAAATTCTCGGCTTTGGCGATCGTGTTAAAGTATTAAGTCCCGAACGACTGAAGCGAAGGATTAAAGAAAAGTATGAGTATGCGCTGGATTTGTATCAATATGAGTTTACCAATAGTTCCATTGCCAATGAACTGAAGAAGTTTTATCACAAGGGATTTGCCATGCTTCGCTATGTGTACACCCGCAAGGAACTGAATCAAATCAAAACTGCGATTGATCAGTACTTTAAGAACAACCCTGAGAAAGAGGCTTATTCGATCAGGCGTCTTCTCGTTGCCATCCCCGAATTAAAATCAGTGGTGCTGAATGCCAACTTGCTTTCCATTTTAAAGAAGATACACCCGGAACTGCGTTTAGTCAAGGCTATTTTCTTTGACAAAACACCGGACAGCAATTGGTATGTCACCTGGCATCAGGATATCACGATCAATGTAGCTGATAAAAAGGAAACAGAAGGATACTCCGGTTGGTCGAAGAAAGATGGATTCTTTAGTGTTTGTCCACCCGAAGATATTTTGAAAAATACTGTCACTATTCGAATTCATTTAGATGATGCCGATGAATTTAACGGAGCGCTGAAAGTCATTCCCGGCTCGCACAATAAAAAATTGAGTGATGCTGAGATTCAATTGATTACTCAAAATAGTCTGGCTTATGATTGCGTGATACGAGCGGGCGGTATTCACCTCATGCGGCCTCTCCTACTTCATGCTTCCGCGAAAGCGGTCAATCAAAAACACAGACGTGTGGTTCATCTGGAGTTTACTTCTTTTGAATTGCCAGAGGGATTAGAGTGGGCAGAGTGAGTAGTAGGCAGTTTGTTTGAAATTGACAAATGGGCAATTGACAATTGACAATTGACAACAGTCTTAGGTTTGGGTGGAAATTATGAAAGTAGGCAGTAGGCAAAGTGTGGGTTGAGAAACGTGCTTGTTTTAAATTGACAAATGGGCAATTGACAGTTGACAACAGTCTTAGGTTTGGGTGGAAATTATAAAAGTAGGCGGTAGGCAGGTAGCAGTAGGCAAAGTGTGGGTTGAGAAACGTGCTTGTTTTAAATTAATTTCTCCGCAGATTCTGTGATAAAAACCAAACTATAAATTTATTA
>JAJTHV010000230.1 GCA_021300095.1 Flammeovirgaceae bacterium
TCGGGAAGCTGGAAGAAGGGAAATTTAATAAGGTAACGATCGTCATTCAGTAATCCAATGACGGTGACTAGAATTGAACTTATTCATCAACTCAACTCATACCAAACTTCTTTTACCGAAGAGCAGGTTTTCATCGAGCGATTTCTCGAGTTATTAGATCATCCGGATGCCTATCAACGCACGCACCTTCCCGGTCACATTACAGGATCTGCTTGGATCATCAACGAGGCAGCCGATGAAGCTCTTTTAGTGCATCACGCCAAGTTAGATAAATGGGTGCAACCGGGAGGTCATGCCGATGGTGATGAAAACATTCTGGCCGTTGCTTTGCGCGAAGCACAGGAAGAAACAGGAATACTTCATTTCGAAATTCAGCCCATTGTCTTTGACATGGACATCCACACCATACCTGCACGAAAAGATTTTCCGGAACACCAGCATTACGACATCCGCTTTTTAATGAAGCCATTACCTAATCAATCCATTGCTGTGAGCGAGGAATCATTGGATGTAAAATGGATACCACTGACTGAGTTAGAAAACTTTACGAAAGAACGCTCGGTGCTTCGCATGAAAGATAAAATCGAGCGTTTGGCCAAACCCGCACTTACCAGTAGTTTTGTGGCATGGCCGAAATAGGTTCTGATCTCCAAAAAGCGATTACTCTTCTTCAATCGGATGAATTGGTAGGCATCCCTACCGAAACAGTGTATGGATTAGCCGGCAATGCACTCAGCACCAAAGCCATCGCCAAAATTTTTGAAGCGAAAGATCGCCCGTTCTTCGACCCCCTTATTGTGCACGTGTCTGATATCGAAGCCGCTTATCAATATGTTACCCATATTCCTGAAAAGGCTTTGTTGTTGGCTAAACACTTTTGGCCGGGGCCACTTACGTTGTTGTTACCTAAGCTACCGATCATTCCCGACTTGGCTACATCGGGACTAAATACCGTGGGAATTCGTTGTCCTCAACACCCACTTACCACGCAACTACTCAAGCTTCTCCCCTTTCCGTTGGCTGCACCGAGCGCCAATCCATTTGGGTACATCAGTCCAACCAATCCACAACATGTAAATCAACAGCTGGGAAACAGGATCAGGTATATCTTAGATGGTGGTGAATGCAATGTAGGTTTAGAATCAACGATCATTGGTTTTGAACAAGATCAACCGATTGCATACCGATTGGGAGGTTTGAGTATCGAACAATTAGAAGCGATAGTAGGCACACTTGAAATTCAATTAAATGCATCCTCCAACCCTGCAGCTCCTGGCCAGTTGAAAAGTCATTATGCACCGAAGAAAAAATTAATCATTGGCAATTTAGAGAAGTTGGCAGCCACCCATGCACATCAACGCATCGGTGTGTTGGCTTTTAATCGGGCGGTTTCAGGTGTAGACATGCACAGGCAGCGAATACTTTCACCCACATCCGACTTATCGGATGCAGCTCAACATCTCTTCGCCTATTTACGCGAATTAGATCAACTTTCCGTTGATATCATCATAGCCGAAGAAGTACCACCTGTGGGTTTAGGCAGAGCTATTAATGATCGACTAAAACGCGCATCCGCTCAATAAATTCTCACCATTAGTCTGCATAATTTTTACTTACTTTAGGCATTAAACCATTTCTATGGATAAGCCTAAAAAACTATTGGTACTCACAGGCGGTGGCGACTGCCCTGGCTTGAATGCCGTGATCAGAGGAATTGCCAAGCGCGCACGCAAAGAAAAAGATTGGGATGTTTACGGAAGCAAAGAAGCTTTCAATGGTGTGTTTGCCGATCCTCCTGAATTAATCAAATTAAGCCGAAGCAAAACAGCCGGTATTCATGTAAAGGGTGGCACCATCCTCAAAACAACCAACAAAGGAAATCCGATCAATTACCCGGAGAAGCAGCCAGATGGAACAATTAAGTTTATCGATCGATCCGAAGAATTAGTGAAGCGCATCAAGCAATTAGGCTTTGATGCCGTCATCAACATTGGTGGCGATGGTTCGCAAAAAATATCACAAGCACTTTTCAAAAAAGGTCTCAATATCATTGGTGTTCCTAAAACGATCGACAACGATTTATCAAGTACCGACATGACATTTGGTTTTCAAACGGCCGTGCAAATTGCAACAGATAGTTTCGATAAGCTAGTAACTACAGCCGAAAGCCACGACCGTGTAATGATCATGGAAGTAATGGGCCGCGATGCGGGTTGGATTGCCTTGCATACCGCCATTGCCGGTGGAGCTGAGATTTGTTTGATACCGGAGATTCCCTACAACATTCACAAAATTGTAAAACGGATTAACTCACGTTATAAAAATGGGCATGGCTTCGTCAACATTGTTATTTCGGAAGGAGCTAAACCAAAAGACGGAATCATTGTAGCAACGAAAGGCTCTGCCGGATCAGAACATGTGCGATTGGGCGGAGTTGCCTATCAACTATCACAGCAACTGAAAGATGCCGGATGCAAGGCTGAAATTCGTGAAACCGTACTCGGCCATGTGCAACGCGGTGGTAGCCCGACAGCATTCGATCGTGTACTGGCAACTTTGTTTGGTGTGAAAGCAATGGAGCTACTGCTCGAAGGAAAATTTGGGCGCATGGTTGCGCTCAAAAATAATTCCATCTCTTCGGTAACGCTGGAAGAAGCTACTGAAAAGTATAATTTTGTATCCAAAGATGGAGAGCTTGTAAAAGCGGCCAAAGGTTTGGGCATTAGCTTCGGAGATTAACTAAAATCAATAATAGAATACTTATTCAACTAATTAGAAATGAAAACGATCAACGACATCAACTTCAACAACAAACGCGCGCTGGTGCGCGTAGATTTCAATGTGCCATTGGATAAAAGTTTTAACGTAACCGATGACAACCGCATTCGCGCGACCATACCTACTCTTAAGAAAATATTGGCCGATGGCGGAAGTTGTATTTTGATGTCGCACCTCGGAAGACCGAAAGATGGTCCGGAAGAAAAGTATTCGTTAAAGCACACGATCAGCACTACTGAAAAATTGCTGGGTGTGAAGGTGAAGTTTGCCAATGATTGCATAGGCGAAGAAGCGTATGCACTTTCTTCTTCGCTAAAGCCCGGTGAAGTTTTGATTTTAGAGAATCTTCGTTTCTATAAGCAAGAAGAAAAAGGAGATCTCGCTTTCGCGGAAAAACTTTCCAAGCATGGCGATGTGTATGTGAATGACGCTTTTGGTACTGCCCATCGTGCGCATGCATCTACCACCATCGTAGCCCAGTTTTTCAAAGAGAAATGTGCAGGTCTAGTGATGGCAGCAGAATTAGCCAACGCAGAGAAAGTGTTGGGTAACGCAGCCAAACCATTCACAGCCATCATGGGCGGTGCAAAAATTTCAGACAAGATTTTAATCATCGAAAAATTGCTAGACAAAGTTAATCACCTGATCATTGGCGGTGGTATGTCTTACACATTCTTTAAAGCCATGGGTGGACAAATTGGAAATTCGTTGGTGGAAGATGATAAATTGGACCTAGCCAAAGAGTTGATTCAAAAAGCCAAAGCTAAAGGTGTTGAACTTCATTTACCCATCGACTCGATTGTTGCTGATAAATTTGACGCACAAGCGAACATTAAAATTGCAAACAACAATGCCATTGAAACGGGTTGGATGGGTTTAGACATTGGTCCGCAAGCGCAAGTGGTGTTTGCCAAAGTGGTGGAAGAATCGAAAACCATTTTATGGAATGGCCCGATGGGCGTTTTTGAAATGGAGAAGTTCGAAAAAGGAACCAAAGCAATTGCAGAAGCAGTGGTACGAGCTACCGAAAAAGGAGCGTTCTCTTTAATTGGTGGTGGCGATTCGGCAGCAGCCGTGGCCAAGTTCGGCTTCGAAGACAAAGTGAGTTATGTCTCTACCGGAGGTGGTGCATTGCTTGAGTATTTCGAAGGTAAAGTATTGCCTGGCGTTGAGGCGTTGGGTTAAAGTATCAGCCATGAAGAAAATGATATTAGCATTGGTGTGCGTTTTAACCGCACTCCAATCTTTTTCTCAGACTGAAAAGTATAAGCAAGATGTATCTTCCGAAGATGCCATCATTGCAGCACTATATGATGTCATTTCCGGAGAACCGAACACGACTCGCGATTGGGCACGATTCCGAAATTTGTTCCTGCCTGAATCGCGATTGATTCCCACCCGAAAAAATGATGCGGGAGATCTAATTCTAAAAACACTTACTCCCGAAGAATATGTCACACTCTTTCAGTCACGGGTAGCAACTGGTTTTTTTGAACGTGAACTTTCCCGAAAAACCGAATCGTATGGCACTGTCGTTCATATCTTCAGCACCTACGAAACCAAAGAAAAGAAAGACGGTCCTGTAACTAACCGCGGAATCAACAGCATTCAACTGTTTAAAGACAAAAACCGCTATTACATTGTCAATATTTTCTGGTGTGCCGAAAGCATGGGATTTTCACTTCCTGAAAAGTACCTGAAATAAATGATTGACTCTAATCACTGACTCAAATCCAGCCTATGAAAACCCGGTTGCTCATCATTCTATTCTCAACTGCGTTGCTTTCGGCAATGGCACAATCTTCTAAATCAAAGAAGATCAATCTGGATGCTACGGCCGAACAATTTGCGATTGCTTCGTTTGATGAGTTTTACCAATTGCATAGTTTACCAAACGATGCGCACTTCCCGGCAGACATTGAGAAAAATGTGCAGTGGTGTGAAGGCGCATTTGCTAAGCGCGGGTTCACAACACAACGTCTCACCACTGAAACAGTGCCCCTGCTACTTGCAGAACGCAAAGTTGCAAACGCACAAAAAACCATTTTGATCTACTTGCAAATTGATGGTCAACCCGTGGAAGCCTCGCAATGGAATCAAGAAAGCCCGTGGAAGCCAACGCTGAAAGAAAAAGGAGCCAATGGCGAATGGAGTATGCAGCCCTACGAAAAATTAAAAACAGAAAAGATCAATCGTGACTGGCGCATCTTTGTTCGATCAGCCTCGGATGCCAAAGGCCCAGCGATGGCTTTTCTGGCTTCGCTGGACGCATTAAAATCGTTGAACAAGGAGCCAAATTACAACATGAAGGTGATCATGGATTTTGAAGAAGAACTGGGCTCACCTCGCTTGCCCGATGCCGTCACCAAATACCAACAAGCACTGAAAGCCGATATGTTCATTATCTTCGATGGTCCACGTCATGTGAGTAACGAGCCCACGCTTTCGTTTGGTGCACGCGGCATTTGTGAAGTGACGCTCACCGTTTATGGGCCACGCACCCCTATGCATAGCGGCAATTATGGCAACTACACCCCCAACCCTGCTATGCGCCTGGCACAGTTGCTCGCATCGATGAAAGATGACGATGGTCGTGTGACGATACCCGGATTTTACGATGGCATTTCATTATCTGAAGAAGAAAAGAAAACACTTTCCTTAGTTCCCGATAAGGAAGAAGAGATTAAAAAATTCTTAGGTGTTGCTGAGCCGGATAAAATCGGTGCGAATTTTCAGGAGTCATTGCAATACCCAACACTCAACATTCGCGGCATGCAGGCATTGCACATTGGTGAACAAGCACGTACACTCATTCCCGCCAAGGCCATTGCCGAAATAGACATACGGCTGGTGAAATCATCCAATCCCAATCGTTTACTTTCACTGGTGAAGGAACATATCCAATCCAAAGGATACTATGTGATTGACCGGGAGCCAAGCGAAGAAGAGCGTTTGAAGTATCCGCGCATTGCTTCTTTCCGCTCGTCTGTTTCTTACCTCGCCTTCCAAACTCCATTTAATTCCGAATGTGGTGATTGGCTGACACGCGCCATGCGAAATGCTTTTGGCAAAGATCCGATTAAGATTCGGACGGCCGGTGGCTCTATTCCCATCTCTCCTTTCGTGATTACGTTGGGCATGCCCGCTGTGGCAGTTCCTACCGTCAATGCCGACAACAATCAACATGCCGAGAATGAAAACATTCGGGTGGGAAACTACATCGATGCAGTAAAGACATTTTTAGCCATCATGCTGGAAAAGGTGTAGTTTAGATATCAAGGTTGATCTTTCATTTTCAATCGTCAGCACAAAGCGCAAAAAAGTCAAATGACTTTTTTTGGATTATCAAATTGGAGCTATCTTGCACCCAATGGAGAATTTTGTAGTGTCCGCTCGTAAGTACAGACCACTTGGCTTTGCCGAAGTGGTTGGCCAAGAGCACATTACCACCACACTCAAAAACGCCATCGACAATAACAAACTGGCACAAGCACTACTGTTCTGCGGTCCGCGTGGTGTAGGTAAAACCACTTGCGCACGGATTGTAGCCCGCATGATCAATGGCTTTGAAGAAAAAGCTGAAGTCAACTCGTTGAATATTTTTGAGTTAGATGCCGCCTCGAACAATTCCGTAGAGGACATTCGAAATCTGATTGATCAGGTTCGCTACCCGCCTCAATTCGGAAAGTTTAAAGTGTACATCATAGACGAGGTGCACATGCTCTCGAATTCGGCTTTCAACGCGTTTTTGAAAACATTGGAAGAGCCGCCACCGTATGCCATTTTCATTTTGGCAACCACCGAAAAACACAAGGTGATTCCTACCATTCTTTCGCGTTGCCAGATATTCGATTTCAATCGCATTCAGATTTCAGATATCGCACGTCAGCTTAAGAAGGTAGCCGATCAGGAGAAGATTGGTGTTGAAGAAGAAGCGCTTCATTTGATTGCCCAAAAGGCAGATGGCGCTTTACGCGATGGCCTTTCCATCTTCGATTTGATGGTGACATTCTCGTCCGGTAAAGCAGTTACCTTCAAAGACGTCATCAACAATCTTCACATCCTCGACTACGATTATTATTTCAAAGTAGTGGACGGATTGCTGGCTGAAAATCCATCGCAACCTTTGCTTTTGTTGGACGAAATCTTACGCAAAGGATTTGATGGTCATAATTTTATTGTGGGATTGAGTGAGCATATTCGCAACCTGATTGTATCACAAGATGCGCGCACGGTGCATCTTATGGAAGTACCCGACTCCACTAAGAAAAAATACTTAGAGCAATCACAAGCTTCATCCCCTTCACTCCTGCTATCGTGGCTCAACCTGTCTAACCAATGCGACATCAACTATAAGAGCAGTAAAAATCAACGCCTGACGGTTGAATTGGCATTGATGAAAATGGCGCATGTCAATGCCGTATTCAAGGGCAATGCTGCTTCCTCTCCGGAAGCGGTAAAAAAAAAATTGAGTTAACGGCTGAATCACCCGCAGCCGAGGCAAAACCGGTTATTATTTCGGTTGCTCAACCAGAACCGCAATCTATTTCAACGGAGAGTAAAGCGCCTACCCCTGTCGCGCCTGCTACAGAACCTCAAACTGTCCCTGTAAAGGAATCGGCTAAACCGAAGACCACGATTAACTTGGGATCGATCTTTAAACCTGCTGCGAAAACGGAAGAGAAACAAACGGAAGTTCGCGCACCGATTGTCGACAAGCCATTTCAAGCGGATGACATCAAACGTGTTTGGAAAGATTATGCTGAACTCAGAAAAGATCAGGTGGCCGAATATCACCTGTTGAATCAGGAAATCGATATTCAAAAAAACGAAGTAATCATTTACATGACCAATCCAATTGAAGAACCGTTGCTGGCAAACATGAAAGCAGATTAGGTGGGATATCTTCGGGAAAGACTCAGCAATAGCACCATTCAAGTAAAAGGTGAGATGCGCATTGCCGAAGGAAAACAGCGGATGGCCTATACCAACAAGGAAAAATTTGACGCTCTGCTCGATCGAAACCCGTTGCTCCGTGAGTTGAAAGATCGATTTGCATTAGATGCCGATTTCTAGCTTTTCTTTCATCCGTCAATAACCATTTGGGCATTTTTTCCGTTTATAGAAGCAAAGCACAAGTGACTAAAAATGAATACGCTGTCATCGTATGTAAGACAAGGACTTCTGATTGCAATCAGTGCTTTAGTAGCTCTTCAAGGGATTGACGCTCAGCGTTTTATATCTATTGAAAAAGAGCTGATCGAAATGACCGAGGAGGTATATGTTGAAGTAAGCATTGCTGAATCAAAAAAGACGAACCTATCCAAGATTAAAAGACCTTTCAACGGCTTTCTACACTGCAAAACGGCAATTGCAGAATTCGTTAAAGATACCAGCTCAGAATCTCCTCTGCAGCATCTCCCTAAATTGCACCTACGCAACAGGGTCTTCCTGATTTAAACACCAGCACTCCTTTTCTTTATTTGCCTTTTTCGAAGGCAAAAATTCGCGCGCATGAACCTGTTGATGTTCAGCCGTAGCGTAAACGAAGTTTCCATAATTATTCAAATCGTTGAATCCTATGAAGGCAAAATTGTCGATGCTCGACTATTGTAAAAAAGTATTGCGTTGTGTGAGTTTTGATAAGCGACTATTCAAAAAAGAATACCGTAAGTCAATTGCCTGGCTAACCCCAATGGAGGTGAAACTACTAAAACAGTGGATTCGCAATAATCAATTATTACCCAACTAGAAAAACTTAAAACCCAATTTTATGAAACGCAGTGTCATGTTTATTGCTTGTTGTATTCTCATCTCTTCCTGCACAGTTGTGCGCCAGGGCGAAGTAGGCGTAAAGCGGAAGTTGGGAAAGTTAAATCCGCAGATTAAAGAGCCGGGCGTGATTGCCTACAATCCATTTGTTTCGAGAGTTATTAAAATGCCGATCCGGACGATGAATATGGAGATCAATGCGAATCTCCCTTCAAAGGAAGGATTAAACGTGGTGGCCACGATTTCGATACTCTATCGGATGCAAGGTGCCAAGGCGCCATTTATTATCGAGACGATTGGTGTAGGCAATGAAGTGAATGTTATCTCCAGTGTGTTTCGCTCATCGGCTGCCGATGTTTGCTCACGCTTCTTTGCAAAAGATATGCACTCGGCACAACGGGCTGGTATTGAAAAAGAGATTACCGAGCAAATGTCAAAGATTCTGTTGCCACGCGGATTTGAAATCGAAGCGGTACTCCTAAAAAATATTCAGTTGCCAGCTGGTTTGGCCAGAGCGGTAGAAGAAAAGTTAGAAGCCGAGCAACAAGCCCAACGCATGGAGTTTTTGTTGGATCGTGAAAAGAGAGAAGCCCAGCGTAAAATCATTGAAGCCGAAGGTATCCGTGATTCTCAGAAAATCATTTCTGAAGGATTGACCAAACCAATCATTGAATGGCAAACCATTGAAGCATTTCGCGAACTGGCAAAATCGCCAAACACCAAGATGATTGTGACAGATGGCAAAACGCCCTTGCTGATTAACCCGAACGATAAATAATAATTCATAAAGAAAGGAGTAGACTTTCTACTCCTTTCTCAAACTACCCAAACAACCATGAGAACCACCCTATCCTTTCTTTCTGCTTTGATTGTCATTCCTTTTTTGGTTTGCCCTGCGAATGCACAAACATCTGTTTCGAAAGAATTTAAATCACTGCAGGAAGCCTATGAGCAGCGTGAGTCCGTCACTTGGCTGGACCTGAGTCGGAAAGGAATGACTGCATTGCCAGATTCGCTTTTTGAATTAGTCAGCTTACACTATTTGGATCTAAGCCGTAATCAACTGACTTCCATTCCGCTCCAAATCAAAAAACTAACGAAGCTCAAGTATCTGGTGCTTTCACATAACCAATTAAAAACCTTGCCTTCAGAGTTTAAAGGACTTACGCTGCTGCAAAGTCTTTATTTGGATCATAACCCCAATCTGGACATTAATCAGACTTTGCAAGTGCTGGCGAATTTACCGGCATTAAAGATGTTGAGCTTAGCCGGAGACAATATTTCGGTAGTGCCACAAAGTATTGCCAAAATAAAGCAACTGGAAACGATTGACTTTTCAGATAACCTGATTTCTGCTTTGCCGGATAGGCTTACGGAATTGAAGCGATTAAAAGTGCTTTATATCAATAACGATGCCTACTTCAATCTGGAACAAAACATTCGGTTAATCGCCCAAATCAAAAGTTTAAAAGAACTGCATGTGGAAAATGACGGCCTCACGCAGGTGCCAGCGAATATTGGCGAATTGAAACAGATTGAATATCTGTTTATGGTAGGAAATAAGATCAAAGCGTTGCCTCCGGAAATCGGGCAGATGAAACACCTACGGTTTTTGGATCTATCCGAAAACCCGCTGCCTCCCCTATTGTATGACGAGCGTGTATTAGATCCGAAAGTGATCATTCGGTTGAGCAAAGGAAACTAACGAATAAGTTAATTCTTCTGTGCTTGATCGATCAATAGAAACTCCTAACCATCTGAAATTGAAACACACAATGAAACTACCGATCCCATACGTAACCTTGTTCACTCTCTGCTTGACACTTCAAGCGTCTACAAACATTTTTGCCCAACAAGTTATTGCAGTCGACTATGAAAAGGCTAAAGTAAATCTGCAACGGGAGCGTGAGAAAATGTTTATTGATGCATTACAACTCTCGGTGACGCAGGCTACCGTTTTCCATCCGATTTATGTTCAGTTTAATCAGGAAAAGCGCGTGCTGGATGACATGCTGATTTCACTTTTTGTTAACTATGGAAGCAACTACCATCAGCTCAACGAAAAGGTTATGAGTGAGTTTGTGAAGCAATCCGAGGAATACCAACGAAAAGAGCTGGCTATCCGGAAAAAATACTACAAAATTATCAGCAAGGCGATCTCGGTGGAAACCGGATCTCAGTTTTATGAAGTGGACGATTTCATATCCACCAGCCTGCGCTTGAGTGTGCTTACCGGGTTGCCATTTACCGGACGAATTTCCAATGAACAAATGGGTCGATAATCCATATTTCAAAAAATCACCTATTCATCCCCTCTCCTTATGACTGACCAAACTTTGTTATGGATTCTGTTTAATCTTTTTGTGCTGGCCATGCTGGCGCTAGACTTAGGCGTCTTTCACCGCAAGTCGCACGAGGTTTCTGTGCGCGAAGCCCTTACCTGGACGTGCGTTTGGATAACGCTGGCATTGCTATTTAATCTGTTTATCTATTATTATTTCGATCAGGCGAAAGCGTTGGAATTTTTTACTGGCTATGTGATTGAAAAGTCGCTTAGCGTTGATAACATATTCGTCATCATACTCATCTTTTCGTATTTCAAAGTGCCATCTGCCTACCAACATAAGGTTTTGTTTTGGGGCATACTGGGAGCATTGGTGATGCGCATTGTTTTTATTTTAACCGGTGTGGAATTAATTCATCGGTTTCACTGGTTGATTTACATTTTTGGAGGCTTTCTAATTTTTACCGGCATCCGAATGCTCACCTCCGGTTACATTAAAATTGAACCCGAAAAGAATCCGGTGGTTCGCCTGGCCCGCAAGGTATTTCCCGTTACATCCTTTTTTGAAGGCGATCGGTTTTTCGTCAAAAAGGAAGGAAAAAATTGGGCAACGCCTTTATTCTTAGTAGTGATCTTAATCGAAACAACCGATCTTATTTTTGCCGTAGATTCCATACCGGCTATTCTGGCGATTTCCGATGATCCATTCATCGTATACACCTCCAATGTTTTTGCCATTCTTGGCTTGCGCTCACTCTATTTTGCTTTAGCCGGCATTGAGCAGTATTTCAGGTATTTAAAGTATGGACTTTCTGCCATTTTAGTTTTTGTAGGTACGAAAATGTGCATGTCAGATTACTTCAAAATTCCAACGGAAGTGTCATTGATTCTGATTGGATTTATCCTGATGATATCGATGGTCAGCTCTAGAATTTTCCCAGTAACAAACGAAACCAACCTAACCCAAGATTCTTCTCACCACAATGACTAACCGAATTAGCTCTTACTTGTTCCTCTTTACATTATCGATCTCATGCGCCATTGCCCAACAGAATTTATTCAACATACCTTCCGGAGACATCACCCGTAAGGGTAAGTTTTTTTACCAGCACCAGATCAATGCTTACTCGGCTAGTCAATTCGAATCAAAGTCGCATCTGGTTTACGGTCTTGGCAAGAATTGGGATGTCGGTCTCAACTTTGTTGATCTGCCGATTTCATTTCAAAAAGGCACCTCCTTGTTATCGGCCAATGATGCAGCCGGTAAGTTTCCCTTTTATCCATTGTTGATGGCCACGGCTCAAAAGCAGTTTGATGTGGGGCATCACTTTCAAGTGAATGTAGGTACACAAATTGGTGGAAACTTACCTGTCAAGGGTGGGCAATACAGTTGGGCGTATATGAACTATGCTTTAGGCAGATACAACCTTCCCGATCACAAAGGTTTTTTCATTGCCGGAACATATCATGCAAATGATGTCTATTTTGGACCCAGCACCAGCGGCCATCACGTGGGTTGGATGTTTGGCTATGAGATACCCCTGTCTGGCCGGTTTTCGCTCATGGGCGATTTTGTCTCCGGACAAA
>JAJTHV010000114.1 GCA_021300095.1 Flammeovirgaceae bacterium
CCAAGAGGAGATAATACTTCTGCACAAATCCGGAAGGACTGGCCAATTGCAAATTCGAGATATTATCGGTTAGCGCGGTAGGACTCAGTGTGCCAATGCTCATCCACTCATAAGAGAAACCTGCCCCTATGCGATAGCGGTTAAATCCATAATATAAAAACAGGTTAAGGGGAATGTTCAATCCATTTCCTTTGAAGCCCACATCGGCTGCACCCGGATTGGAAACAAAGGCCGAACCCGAAGGTGCAGTTTTGTCTATCGTTGGATCGTTGACCCAATTGCCGTAGCGCGTTAGTGTATTGGCATCAAATATCTGTGGATTCACGCCCGGAACTTGATAGATACCGAACCCTGTCAATTGATGACTGAAGAAGGTGTTTCCATACCCCAGATTGGCTCCGAATGTGATCTTAGTCAATATCTTACGGAAAGCACCACCCGATTCTCGCTTCACATAAAAATGATCCAAAGGAATTTCGGAGCCCCCTTTATCCTGCGCCAGCAAAACCATTGGCATAGCCAATAAAAGGATGATCAAGAGCGCTATTTGTGGTGTCGATTTCAGAATACGGTTTTTTCGAAGCTTAAAGATAAGAATTAGAACAAATTAGTTTCTATTGTTTCCGAATGTGGTTTCTAACGAACTGAACGTGTGGTATAGTACTTGCCCTTTTTTCACCTCATACGTAAAGGTTCTTTCGTCTCGATCGCTCCTGACGCCTCCTAAACTGAGCGTAACGGTGGACTGCCCTTCGGGTAATGGAACGCGGGCATAATAAATACTATGCGGAAGGGTTTGCCAGTTGCGTGTATCTGCTTTTTCGGTGAGGGTATTAACAACTCCCAACAACGCACCCCACCGTTTGTTGTCTTTCTTCACCGTATGTTCCGATGCTTTCTTGATCGCCAGGCGTATCAGGGCTTTGCTCATCTCAAACCCCATCCGTTCTTCCAATACCTTGAAGGCGATCTTGTTCACATCTTCGGTTAACTCCAGCGGGTAGGTTTGTTCGTTCACTTTCAAGTGGCCTTCATCAAAGTACAAGGAGCGCTCCACATAACGCGGAAAGACCACTCGAAAAAACTCCAGACGGGTGAGTGCATCTACTTCATCGCGGGAGTAATTGGACTTGGGAAACCGGAAGCTAAGATTCAAATCGTTGTTGCGGAAGTTGAAATAATCGCTGCCATGGTCGATCACGAAGTTGATACCCCACTCTGTTTTGTAAGGAGCCAATCCGGTGTGCCAGAAAAAAACCAGTTCCCCTCCTTCCTGTGGTGTGTATTGGTAGTCGGGCATGGCGAACTCTTCTTTGAACTTGTCATACTCACTTTGCATTCCGCTGAGCCACGCGGTGCGAAGAATATCCAGTTTCAATTGGCGGGGTGCCGAAAACTGAAACATGGATTGGTATTCATTCTGATACGATTCCCACGAGTTTTTGTAAGCGATGAATGCGTTGTTGTAATCTTTGTCCGCATCGTAAATAATACCCATCAGGTTTTGGATGAAGGCATCGTGTTTATAATTATTGTCAGACGAATAACGGTCGCTTAGTTGCTGCAACCGGATGTTGAGCCTGCGGCATTCCACCAAAGCTTCTTCCGTCTTCTGCATCTTTAAGTAGTTGAGCGCCTTGTAGTAAAGCAACATCAGATGTTCGTGGTCTTCGCCCCGGTAAACCGTAATGGTCGGGTTGATTAAGTAGGAAGCACCTTCGCTGAAGTAGTCGACTTTAAAGTCTTCCCAAAAGAGATAGGCCCGCTCGAAGTAGGCGTTGCTTTCTTCGTATTGCCCCAGCATAGAGAGCACCAAACCCTTGTTGACAAAGTGAAGAAACCGGTCGCGGCCGGTATCGCGGTTGGTGGACTTGAGGGTGGCCAATGCTCCTTTCAGATTGCCGTTTTCAAAATCGCGGTTGAACTGGTAATTGGCCTGGTAGTACGTGGCACATGAACTCACGAGACCCAACAGGATAAGAAGGGCGGCCCGATGGCGCAGAGATTGAAACGAAGTGCGGGCGAAAATCATACGCAGCTTTTATGCCTCGCTAGTTGCGGATGTACTTCTTGATTTCCTCCTGGCCGTACCAAATCCGTTTGTTGGTCTCCATGTCGGTGAGAAACAAAGTAGTCACGTAATTCACCACCCGTTTTTTATTGTATACATCGGTCTCTGAAGTCATTTCGCCAAACAGCATCAGGTTGGCTCCTGTTTCTTTGCCCCACTGCGAAACGGTTTCGGGGCTGGCGAAGTCTTGTTGCTGGGCACGCTCCTCGCGAATCTTATCGCGGAAAGCATCGCTCTCAACTAAATCGGCAACACCTGAGTTGAAGATGGCCAGCTCCATCTTTTTGATGTAGTTGGAGGCGTCAATATGTTCGCTGGTTTTGTTCTTGATCAGACCCACGATGATGGCAGGCTTTTTGCCGAGGGCTTTGGCGTAGTCTTTGTATTTTTCGCTGGCGAGCAACTCGGTAATCATCTTGTTCGCTACTTGACGGGAGTCGCTGTCGTTCCATCTTCCGCTCAGGTCAATCTGTTGCCCCGGATCGATACGGGAAACGGTGCGGGCACAACCGGTCATCAACAAAACAATCAGGGAAACGTGAATCCATCGGAGCTGCATACATCAAACTGGTTTACCTATTTATACGCGAAAATCAGGCCAATCTTGTCTTACAATGCTTTTAAACGCTGGATTGTTTCTTTTGGGTTGGCCGAAGAAAACACAAAGTTTCCGGCAACTAATACATCGGCCCCAGCCTCGATTAACAAAGGTGCATTTTGAGTATTCACTCCACCATCGATTTCAATGAGAGCCGTGGACTTCTTCTCTTTAATTAAAGCCTTGATTTCCTTTACTTTAGAATAGGTATTCTCAATGAACTTTTGTCCACCAAAGCCGGGGTTTACCGACATCAGGCATACCAAGTCTACATCGGCAATGATATCGGTTAATTGGCTCACCGGAGTGTGTGGATTAACCGCCACGCCTGCTTTAATGCCCAATGCTTTGATCTGTTGGATGTTGCGGTGCAGATGAGGACATGCTTCGATGTGTACGCTGATGACCTTCGCTCCTGCTTTATAAAATGCCTCTACATATTTCTCGGGCTGCACGATCATCAGATGAACATCCAACGGCTTGGTAGCGTGCTTGTTAATGGATTCCGTTACCGGAATCCCAAAAGAGATATTCGGCACAAATACACCATCCATGATGTCTACGTGAATCCAGTCGGCTTCGCTTTCATTAATCATTTTTACTTCACGTTCCAGGTTGGCAAAGTCGGCTGCGAGTATGGAGGGTGCAATGATGGGCATGGTCTGTAGGGTCTGAAACAAAACGGTGTCTGCGTTGATCGGGCAAAGATACAGTTCGAAACAAATCTTGCGGTTGGCACACCGATTTATTTTGAGAGGCGCGCAATCCCTTGAAGGTGCTTCTGTTGCCTCAGGCTTTTAACACTCTATTAAGGATTTAAAGCATCTGGAAATCCTCCATCAAACTTGAATTTTAAGTAGTTTCGCCCCAGATTATCTCTATCATGAAGTTATACGAGCAGTTTCCGATTTCGCTTACCAACTCGCTCTCTGGTAAGAAAGAACTTTTCCAACCGATTAACCCGGGCCACGTAGGCATGTATGTGTGCGGCCCTACCGTCTACAGCGATGTGCACTTGGGCAACGTGCGTACCTTTCTCACCTTCGATATTATCAGTCGGTACTTTCGCCATCTCGGCTATAAAGTGCGCTATGTGCGCAACATTACCGATGTAGGTCATTTGGAAAACGATGCGGACGAAGGCGAAGACAAAATTGCCAAGAAGGCCCGCCTCGAACAACTGGAGCCCATGGAAGTGGTGAAGAACTACACCGAAGGTTTTCATGAGGTGTTGCGTCAGTTTAACATGCTGCCGCCCAGTATCGAGCCTACCGCCACCGCCCACATTGTGGAGCAGATTGAAATCACCAAGCGACTGATTGAAAAAGGTCTCGCCTACGAAGTAAATGGTTCGGTGTACTTCGATGTACCGAAATACAATGAGTCGCATGACTATGGCATTTTATCTGGCAGGAAGATTGAGGATCTGATGGAGAGTGGGCGCAAGCTGGACAGTCAGGATGAGAAAAGAAACAAGGTGGACTTTGCGTTGTGGAAGAAGGCCTCTCCTGCTCACATTATGCGTTGGCCGTCACCGTGGGGCGATGGCTTTCCGGGCTGGCACATTGAGTGCACGGTGATGAGCACCAAATATTTAGGTGAAACCTTCGACATTCACGGAGGTGGCATGGACTTAAAATTTCCGCATCACGAATGTGAAATTGCGCAGGCGGTGGGTGCCAACGGCAAAGACCCGGTGCATTACTGGTTGCACTCGAACATGCTCACGGTAAACGGACAAAAAATGAGTAAGTCGCTGGGCAATTCCTTTTTGCCGCGCGAACTTTTTGCGGGCACGCACCAGCTTCTCGACAAAGGCTACAGCCCCATGACGGTGCGCTTCTTCATGTTGCAATCGCACTACTCCAGCACGCTCGATTTCTCGAATGAAGCCATGCAGTCGGCTGAGAAAGGGTTTAAGAAACTGGCGCAGGCATTGGCATACATCAAAAAAGTAGAAGTGCCCAAGGCTTCGGTGGCGTCTGAGTTGACTGCGGAAATGAACCGCATGGCTGCGGACTGCTATACTTCGATGAGTGATGATTTTAACTCTGCGAAAGTGATAGCGGTGTTGTTTGAAATGTCGGCACGGATTAATGATATGAAGTCGGGGAACCTGACAATGGATAAGGTGGACGCTACTGCGTTTGTGAATTTCCAAGCGACCTATATCGCCATGATGGAGGACGTGCTGGGCTTGAAAGAAGAAACAGAAGCGGGAGGCAGTCACCTGGAGGGAGTGATCAATGTGTTGATTGAGTTGCGGAAGAAAGCGCGCACGGATCGCAATTACGCGTTGTCGGACAAAATTCGCGATGACTTACAGGCTATTGGCGTGCAGTTGAAGGATGGGAAGAATGGGGAGATGACGTACGCGATCGAGTAATGTTAAAAAAGCTATTTATACTGCCGATTCGTTTTTATCAGGGTGCGATCTCTCCGCATCTGGGTTCGCACTGCCGCCATACACCTTCTTGTTCGCAATACACGATAGAAGCCATTCAGGAATGGGGTGTGTTGAAGGGCATTTGGCTTGGGGCCAAACGGATTGGGCGTTGCCATCCGTGGGGTACGAGTGGGTATGATCCGGTGCCGAAGAAGAAATAAAACATTCTATTTTAGGATAAGTTGCCGTGACTGAACGAGTTGGTCAATGGTCATTGGTCAATAGTCATTGGTCAATGAGGATTGGGGGTTCAGGGTTTTTGTGTTGGAATGGTTGGGTTGCGACCTCACCCAACTCCTGAATACTGAGGACTTTGTTCTGATGGGTCTGCCCCGCTTCCAGATCCTGATGATTCTGTCAGGATTCTGACGATGCTGTCAGAACAAGCTTTGCCCCTGCGTATTATCTCGTTGCCCCTGCTTCCTAACGAGTTGCCCCTGCGTCCTGATCCTGACGATTCTGTCAGGATGAGTACGCCCCTGCTTCTTGATGAGTTGCCCCTTCATCCTGACAGGTCGCCCCCGCGTCCTGACTGGATGCCCCTGCGTCCTGACTGGTTGCCCCTGGAGATTCCGCGTAATGTGACCACCTTTTTTCGCGGTAAACTGACCACCTGATTTCGCGCCAAACTGACCACCGTTTTTCGCGGCAAATTGACCACCCGTTTTAATGATGTA
>JAJTHV010000138.1 GCA_021300095.1 Flammeovirgaceae bacterium
GCTACCGATGTGCTGAAGCGGGTACCCATGTTATCCGTAGACCTTGATGGAAATGTAAGCATGCGCGGCAGCCAAAATATTCTTGTACTCATCAATAACAAGCCTTCAACCATCACTGCGAGCAGTGTTGCAGATGCGTTAAAACAAATTCCTGCAGATCAAATTAAAACCGTAGAGGTGATTACTTCCCCTTCTTCTAAATACGATGCAGAGGGTACTTCAGGAATCATCAACATCATTACTAAGAAAAATACATTGCAAGGTTTAACCCTAAACGTAGACGCTAGTGCTGGTCTTCGCGGATCAAATCTTGGATTAAATGGAAACTATCGTACTGGAAAAATGGGATTTTCACTTGGTGGATTTGGAAGATCAAACTATAACCAGCCGGGAAGTTTTGAAAACACACAGATCACGCAAGCAAGAGATATTAATCTGAATCCCATTGGCAGCCAGAATACAAACATTCAAAAAGCAGACACTCGTGTGGCAAACATATTTGGACAATATACGCTAGGTTGGGACTATGATATTGACTCTAAGAACTCGCTTGCCGCTTCCGTAAGGTATGGTATCAGGAATAACCTCAATTGGCAAGATGGGTTAAAAACTATTCGAAATGGCATTCAGAGTTCCTTAAGCGATGTGAATACAAAAGATAATTCAGGGACATCTGATGTAAGTATGACCTATACCCGAACATTCACAAAACCTCAAAAAGAATTTAGTGTTCTGGCGCTTTATAGTGTAAATAACCGAACAAACGATTTTGTAAATCAACGACTAGACGTTGTAACAGCGCCTGAAAGAGTTTTCCGAAAAAACGATAACAAAAGCAAGAACGAGGAAATGACTTTGCAACTTGACTATCAAACTCCGGTAGGTAAAGGATCTATATTGGAAATGGGCGGAAAGCAAATTATTCGAAAAGTAAATAGCGACTTTATCTCAAGTTTTGCAGACGCTGACGGAATATATGACCCACCAGCCATCGATGCCAATTTAACAAACGCATTGTTTTATAATCAAAATGTAACCGGTGGTTACACTTCCTTTACTACACAATTGGCCAAAACATATAGCTTAAAAGCAGGAGGAAGATACGAATACACCACGATCACTGCTTCGACAGGTGATAACAAAAAGTTGGATATTCCAGATTATGGTATTTTCGTTCCAAGTTTAAATGTATCCAAACGTTTCAAAAACGGCAGCGCACTTAAAGCTGGATATAACCGCAGAATTCAACGGCCATCAATCCAATTCCTGAATCCAAACATTCAGCAAAGCAATCCACTCAACATCACATTTGGAAATCCCAATCTCGAACCTGAATTCACCAACAACTACGAATTATCGTACAATACGTTTATAAAAGGTAGTTCGATCAACATCTCTACCTTTATGCGCAATACATTTGGTTCCATCCAAGCAGTGCGCGACACCATTCAAGGTGTTCCTGGTGGAGTACAAACAACCTATCAAAACATCGGAAAAGAAGATGCCTATGGTGTAAGCATTTTTGCTAATGTAAGCGCAGGTAAGTTATCGCTCAATGGAGGTATAGATACCTACTATGCAGTATTGAGCAATAACGTGCCAGATCCAAGATATAATGCCAGTAATTCAGGATGGGTGTATAACGCAAGGCTCTTCGGAAGCTATAATCTTGTGAAAGGTTGGGGGCTACAATTTTTCACTTTCTACCGTGGCCGTCAAGTTCAGTTGCAAGGTATCCAAGGTGGATTTGGCGTGTATAGCCTCAGCGTTAGAAAAGATTTAGGAAATAAGAAAGGAAGTATTGGCTTTGGTGCCGAAAACTTTTTCTTTCCATCCATCACTATTGAAAACGAACAAACGTCACCGCTGCTTAATCAAAATATCGTGAATGTTGTAACGAACCTCAACTTCAAAGTTACCTTCAGCTATCGCATTGGTAAGATGACGATGGATGGCGGTAGTCGCAGACGTAAAAAGTCTATCAATAATGATGACCTGAAAGACGAAGGCGGTGGCGATGGGCAACAAGGTGGTGGCGGTGGAATGCCACAAGGTGCTGGCGGTGGTGGCCGAGGACAAGCTCCTGCAACAACTGTTGTTCCCGCTGCTACTCCAGCCAATGCAAATGCTCCAAAAGATACGGTTGCATATGAAGCAGCAGGAACATGGAATTACACCATCGAATCCCCGCAAGGTGGCGTAGGTACCCTCACAATCAAAAAAGAAGGCAATGTGTATTCCGGTGTAATCGCCAACAATCGCTCGAAGCGTGAAACACCAATTAAAGATGTGGTTTACAAAAACAATCAACTGAGTTTTTCTTACGAAGTAAGCTTCGGTGGAAATACAGCGGTCATAGCAGTGAAGGGAAGCATCATCAAAGATCAGTTCACTGGAACGATGTCGGTAGGATCTTTCGGAGCATTCCCGATGAATGCAACTCGCAAACTAGATTAATTAACCTTGTCATGCCGAGGAACGAGGCATCTTCTGTATGAGTACTGAGAATTTGAGATGAACTAACAAATTATTTCTTCATCTGATAGCCCGGCCCGACTACCAATCGGCCGGGCTTTTTGTTGGTATGCTCTCCTTCTTTCAACACCTGCACCCCATTCACAAAAACATGCACCACTCCGGTGCTATATTGATGCGGATCTTCAAACGTAGCATGATCTTGAATCGTGGCCGGGTCAAATAAAACCACATCGGCATAATAGCCAACCTTCAGCAAACCACGCTTAGCAATTTTTAGATTAGCTGCCGGTAACGAAGTCATTTTACGAATGGCCTCCTCCGTGGGAAACAATTTTTCATCGCGTGAATATTTGGCGAGCAAGCGCGCAAAACTTCCGTAGGCGCGCGGATGGGTACCATCATTGTTAAATGGGGGCTCATCCGGAATGGAGGCCGCATCCGAACAAACGCTGACATACGGAAGCGGCAACATCTTTCGGATGTTATCTTCCGAAATCAAAAAGAAAATGCAAGGAATACTGGACTTGTCTGCGACTAGTAAATCCAGAATAGTCTCATTCGCATTTTTGCCATGCTTGGCAGCAATTTCGCTAAGTCGCTTACCGCGATACAATTGATTCAACGAATCCGTGCGAAAGCCCATCACCATCACATCTTTCGGATCTGAATTTCTGCTGGGGATTCCTAATTCCATTTCACGCAACAAGCGTTTTCGAAGAGCCGGATTTTTAAAACGCTTGCGCATAGCTTGTGCACCACCTTCTTGCACCCATGTTGGTAGTCGCGCGGTAATGCTTGTACCACTGGCATTGTAAGTGTACATGTCAGCAGTAATTTTCAATCCTGCTTTTTGCGCACTGTCAATCTTCGCAAGCACAGTATCTATTTTATTCCAGTTCCACTCATTATTAATTTTCAAATGATAAATTTCAGCTGAAACATTCGCTTCGCGTGCGATTCGAAAAAATTCATTCATGGCCGGAAATATCTTATCGCTCTCACTGCGCATGTGGGTAATGTACATGCCGTTGTATTCTGATACCACTTTGCTCAACTCAATCAATTCCTCGGTAGACGCATAATCGGCTGGCGCATAAATAAGTGAAGAACCTAATCCCATCGCACCTTCCTTCATCGCAGCGCGAACAAGTTCTTTCATTTGTATGAACTCTTGCGGAGTTGGCTTCCGATTATCAAAACCCAACACATAATTGCGCACGGTGGTGGCGCCTACAAACGAACCAAAGTTGGGGCTCACGCCTTTTCTTCTCAACACTTCAAAATATTCTCCCAGCGAAGTCCATAAAGTGTCCTTGCTGTTTTTCTTTTTACGCGGACCGGGGCTCCAGCCTTCTCCAAAAATTTCCAGCGTTACACCTTGTTTAATATCGCTCATCGAGCGGCCATCTTTTAACAATGATCCATCGGCCCAACTCAGCATATTGATAAACCCAGGCGAGATCGCCAGTCCTTTTGCATCGATCTCTTCCTTACCTACAGCATTCGAGAGATCACCCATCGCAGCCAATGTGTCTCCTTGAATCGCGACATCGCCTTTATACGGTTTGCTGCCCGATCCATCGTAAATCATTCCATTGCGAATGATCACAGCATATTCTTTCTTGGGCTGAGCACATGAAGTCAACACCGAAAGAAATAAAACAAAAAGAAGATGGATAGACAAGGCGCTGAAGCGCCAGCGCGAAACAGAAAAATAAAAATTATTTGCAGCTAACACCTTGCACATATTTATCAATAGCCTTGATGGATTTTGCAACTTCGCTTCCTTTAAAATATTTAATATCTGAGTAGCGAACCGTCTTTACATACTTCTTCAGCAATTCACTGGAAAGCGGCAAGTACGACCAGTGCCATTTCTCTTCTTCATAGCCGGTGCGTCCTTGTGCCTTCGATGTGTAAGGTTGACAAAATCCATATTCAGCAGCATGTGCTAACAGCCACTGGTAAATTTTCAACCCTTCACCCGATTCAAAATACGAATTCTCCAGCGCATTCAAATCCATATCAGTTCCCCAATGATGGCGAGAAGTGCCTGGCATAGAACTGTATAGTAAAATCATTCGCGCTCGTTCGGATAAATCAGTAATGGCAGTCAGGTTTTTGCCTTCTACCAATGTGCGCCCTTCCCACTTGTTTTCCCAAATCGTTTTCTGCGCTTCATAATTGCGTGTCGCAGAAATAATGAAAAGATTCACTCCCTCTTTTTTGGCAGCTTCGGCCATTTTCACAAAAGCCTCATACGTTTCCTTTCGCAGATATTTACCCACTGCACTGCCCCTGGCATATTCATCACCGAGTCGGACAAAGCGCGCATCTTTCGTTTCATCAAATCTTCCAAGCAAGTAGTCTTTTTCACTGGATTGGCCAGGGGCTAAATTGACAGTTGACAAAAGTGCAATTGACAATAGACTCCATTTTAGTCTATTACTGATCATTCTTATCAAAATTTTGTCAACTGCCATTTGCCTTTTGCCTATTGGTTCTCTACACTTTCTCTTCAATCTGGTTCATCACCTTCGTCTGCACTTGTATCGACTCATGATGCACCAGGCGCAACAAGTCGCGCATAAATCCTTCCTCCAATCCCATTGCCTTTCCCAGTGTCACACGCGTTTTGATAATCTCTTCCCAGCGATTCACCTGCAAAATCGTAACATTATTGTCTTTTTTGTATTGGCCAATCTTCTCGGAAATTTTCATGCGCGAAGCCATCTTCTGCATAATCTCATCATCCAATTGGTCAATCTGCTCACGCAATACACTCAGCGTATCTTTAAATGTTTTGTTTTCGCTGTTGCTGGTTCGCACCACCAAGTCAGTCAAAATTTTGCCCAACACAGCCGGAGTTACTTGTTGCTTCGCATCGCTCCATGCCGCATCCGGATTGATATGACTTTCAATCATCAATCCAGCCATGTCCAAATCCAACGCCTTCTGCGATACAAACGAAATCAAATCTCTGTTACCCGAAATATGACTTGGGTCGCAAATGATTTCCAACTCCGGAAAACGCGTCTTCAATTCAATCGCCAAATCCCACATCGGTAAATTGCGGAAAGGACCTTTTTCAAAAGAAGAAAATCCGCGATGAATAGCCGCCATCTTTTTAATGCCCGCTTTATTCAAACGCTCCAACGCACCGATCCATAATTCCAAATCAGGATTCACCGGATTCTTCACCATCACCGGAATGTCCACACCCTTCAACGAATCCGCAATCTCTTGAACGGAAAATGGATTCACGGTCGTACGCGCACCCACCCACAAAATATCGACACCAGCCTTCAGACAAGCTTCTACGTGTGCAGCATTCGCTACTTCTGTGGTCACAGGCAAGCCGGTTTCTTTCTTGGCTGTCATTAACCAATTCAAACCCACATCACCCGCACCTTCATATTGGCCGGGGCGCGTGCGCGGCTTCCAGATTCCAGCACGCAATGCATGCACCTTTCCGGTAGCAGCAATTTGTTTGGCCGTAGCCACCATCTGCTCTTCTGTTTCAGCGCTGCAAGGGCCACTGATAATGATCGGTTTCTTTACATTCAAAAAACCAGCTATCGATTCAAGTTCCAATCCTTTTTTCATACGATGCAATTGTTATGTTAATATTTAAAATTCATTTCAATAATCCTATTTTCATTTTGGGCGATCCTCAACTTTTGTCAACTGCCTATTGTCAATTGTAAACTGACCGCCTACTGCTTTCTACCTACTGCCTACTTTTCAATTCGCCACTCAACTTTGTCAACTGCCCCATTGTCAACTGTCAACTTACTTCTTCTCCAACACTCTCCTAATTCCGTTCGCATTCGTAAGTGTCTTCATCAACTCCTTCGAATCTTTCTTCATCAGGTGATAATGAAATTTCTGCAAGTGCATAATGTACTCCAGCAGTGCCTGACTCAAATATTCTGAGTTCTGTTCAAAGATGGGTGCCCACATCGCTGGCGAACTTTTTGCCAAGCGCACTGTAGAGGCAAAACCACTGCCCGCCAAATCACAAATATTCTTCTCGTCTTTTTCAATATCCAACACCGTTTGCCCCAGCAAAAAAGAACTCACGTGCGACAAGTGCGAAACATACGCCACATGTTTATCGTGCTCTTCGGCTTCCATGAAAATGGTTTTCAAACCCACCGCATCGAAAATACTTTGTGCTACCTTCAGCGAGTGCTCCGAAGATTTCTCGCTCTCACAAATGATATTTGTTTTGCCTACAAACAAACCTTCCAGCGCAGCTGTCGGTCCGGAGTTCTCTGTTCCCGAAATCGGATGGGCAGCCACAAACTGATTTCTTCTTGCATGCCCTGAAACCGATTTACAAATTAATCCCTTTGTACTGCCTGTATCGATTACTACCGTGTTCTTACCAATCTGATCAAGAATAGTCGGCAATAAAGCACCAATGGCATTCACTGGAATCGTCAACAACACCACATCCGATTCAGCAAGCGCTTTGTCTTCCGGCAAAATGCGATCCACCAAACCAAGTTCTACTGCTTGTTGTGCATGCGCCTGATTAAAGTCAACACCAATCAAGTCGGTAGCCAACTTGTGCTTTCGCAAATCCATCGCGAGCGAGCCTCCAATCAATCCCAAACCGATCACCGTTACTTTCATAAGGAGACTTTAGTAGTGTGAATTGAATCTTGAGATAGTATAAACTTTTGAATTCGCGCGCGCGCTTCATTCAATTTATCTTCGGTTGCGCATAATGAAATGCGAATATGCTTCCGTCCAGTTTCACCGAAAATAAATCCGGGCGTAATGAAAACATGAGTACCGTATAAAATTTCATCAATCCATTTTTCTACATCCTGAATGTGTGCCGGTGCTTTGGCCCACACAAACAATCCGGATTGCTCCTTCGAATATGCACAACCCAGCTCATCCAAAATTTGACAGGCAGCATCTTTCCTCTTTTGATAAATCGCATTGAGTTGTTTGAACCATTCGGTTCCACTTTGCAAAGCCTCTACGGCTGCATGTTGCAATCCTAAAAACATGCCCGAGTCCATGTTGCTCTTCACACGCAACACCGCATCAATATATTGCGCATTGCCTGCCACCCAACCAATACGCCAGCCCGCCATGTTATGCGACTTGCTTAGCGAATTTAATTCCAATGCAACTTCGGCTGCGCCTTCAATACTCAAAATCGAAAGCGGACGGTTATTCAAAATCAGCGAGTATGGGTTATCATTCACAATCAAAAATTGATGCTTGCGAGCCAAGTCAACCAATTCTTTGAGTTCAGCTCTCGAAGCAATACGGCCCGTAGGCATGTGGGGAAAATTAACCCACATCACTTTCACTTTGGACAAATCGCGCTTGCGCAATTCTTCCATGTCAATGCCCCAGCCCAGTTCTTCTTTCATGGTATAAGTGCTCGTCTTAGCGCCTACTAATTTCGCCACAGAAGCATAGGTAGGATAACCAGGATCAGGAATCAATACTTCATCGCCTTCATTGACAAATGCCATCATTATGTGCATGATTCCCTCCTTCGATCCCATCAGGGGAAGTATCTCCGTCTCGGTGTTGAGAGTTACGCCATACGTATTTTGATAAAAATCAGCAATGCCCTTTCGCAGCTGTGGAATACCTTTGTAATTCTGATATCCGTGATTAGCCGGATTTTTTGCTGAAGTAATCAACGCATCTATTGCATTCACTGCCGGCATCTGATCCGGACTGCCAATACCCAAATTAATCACGCGCCATTCAGGTGTGTCCAGGCTTCGTACCTCTGCCAGCTTTTTGCTGAAGTAGTACTCCTCTACATTCTTAATCCGATTCGCTGCTTCTATCATTTTTCTTACACTTCAAACTTTCAACTTAAGAACTACTTGTATTCAATCTTCGCTTTCTTATACTCACCCAACACATTCAGGTTTCTGACTTGTCGCAGCACTTCCTGAATAGCTGTGTCATAACTTTTTCTGCGCTTCCACTCTACATCAATGTGAATCGAATACTCACTTGGTTTTCCCACAATGGGTATCGATTGAATCTTCGTGAGGTTAATTTGATTCTTCTTCAATGTCATCAACGCTTCCGCCAAGCTTCCCACTTCATTCGCCACCTCAAAACACAGCGAAGCCTTGTTGCTATCCTTGGCCGTTTCTCTTCCTTTAGTAAGCACCAAAAAGCGAGTGAAGTTTTTCTTATTCGTCTCAATGCGTTTTTCTAAGATCTGTAATCCAAATTTCTTAGCCGCATACTCATTGGCAATCGCTGCCGTATCCGTTAATTTTTTCTCTTTCACCTTCCTTGCCGAAACGGCCGTATCATCGCTTTCGCGGATTTCAATGTTCTTCAATCGAAACAAAAAATCACTGCATTGCCGTATGGCCATCGGGTGCGACTCCACACATTTGATATCACTCAGTTTCACACCCGGCAAGGCGAGTAAGTGCATGTGAATCGGCAAGTACACTTCGCCAATAATAGAGAAGTGATATTCCTGCAATAAAAAGTAGTTAGGCAAAATGCTTCCGGCAATAGAATTCTCGATCGCCATCATAGCAAAGTCAGATTCTTCTTTCTTGAGCGATTCACATAGTGCATGAAACGACAAGCACTCTACAGTATCAATTGGTTCTTGAAAGTAGGTCAGTGCTGCCACTTCATGGAAACTGGTGGCGATGCCTTGTATGGCGACTTTAGTTTTTTTCTTCTTGCTCATTCAATCGTTATGCTACTTCAGTTTACTTCAATTCAGTGTCGCTACATTTAAAACACCTTTGTAGCACAGGTAAAAATGAAAAGTCCCAGTTTTCACCGGGACTTTTCTGAGTTTCTCTTGTTTTTATGTCTTAACAAAGCGATTCTCTATCTAGTCCCGGGTGGGCTGGATAAAAGTAAAAGCTAAAATAAAATCGTTTGTTGTTCATTGTTCTATTATTGTTCTTCGAAGGAAAACAAAAAATATCAATCATCAAAAGAAGCACTGGAATTTTATCGTAAAAACTTCAAAAACTAACCTTTGTTAGTTAGTATCAAAATTGAGTGATGTTTATAAATCTGCTACCTTTATGTGAATCAAATTGATCAAACCGCTATGAAACTAACTTACATCATTTCCATCTTAGCCATTGCTTTGGCTTCTTGCAATCAATCCGGAAAACACGAACATCACGCAAGCGAAGCGAGCACGGGTGACAATCCGAACAGTGCGTTATACGACCAGGTAATGGATATTCACGATGAAATCATGCCGCGTGTAGAAGACATCTACCAGCTCAAGAAACAACTTCAGGATAAAATCGCTGCTACTACAGACATGGCCGCTGACAAGAAGCAGGAATTAGAGCAAGTAATTGCTCAGCTCGATTCAGCCGATCGCTCTATGATGGATTGGATGCATACTTTCCGCCCGTTGGCTGATTCAGCTGACCAAGAAAAAGCACGTGTGTATCTGGAATCAGAGATGGAGAAAATTAAAAAAGTAAAGGACTTGATGAATGAAACCATCGAGCGCGCTAAGGAAATCGGCTCTAAGCAATAGGCCTACTTCTTTACCGACCGCTTATTCGCTTTGTGGTGGGGCAACTCTTTACCGGTTGCCTTCTTCCCTTCCTTCTCCCGGTTTTTCTGCTCCAACTTGATATTGTAGCGAATGACTTGCCAGTATTCAGCACCATAACCTACATATATCTCACCTCCAGCTGGTATATCTTTCGATGCCTCGATAAAGCATCTCTTCTTTTCAGTTACATATTCGCAGTTATTTCGCAAACCTTCAATGCGGGTGATACCCATCGCATCATTTGCAAATTGCGCTACTGACTTAGTAGTCTGCCATGCATCTATACAATACTTACTATTGAAAAAGAAAACGTAACCGTTGCGATCGTCTGCCATTTTCTCTACTTCTTTCCACGTCACAATCTTGCCCTTGTACTCGACAATACGTGTGCCTTTAGCAATGGCTACTTTGGTAAACAATCCCCGTCCGGCACCGGGTATTTTTGACTTCTTTACAAACAAGGATTTTTCAAGTAGGGCCATAAAAGGTTTGGTGAAGGGTACAAAAAAACATCCTGACTGTTCATCAGGATGTTTAGTATTAATCTTTGATAAGACTACTTAATGATTACGTCAACTCCTGAAGGAAGCTCTAACTTCATCAATGCATCGATAGTTTTCGTGCTGCTGGAGTAAATGTCAACTACGCGCTTGTACGTACATAATTGAAACTGCTCACGAGCTTTCTTGTTTACGTGTGGTGAACGTAATACAGTAAACTTCTCTTTCTCGGTAGGCAACGGAATAGGACCGCTCACTACTGCTCCGGTTGCTTTCACAGCGCGAACAATTTTTTCTGAAGATTTATCAACCAAGTTATGGTCGTATGACTTCAATTTAATTCTTATTTTTTGGCTCATATCTAAACGTCTTTTAGATGTTTTCTAGTTAAAAATTTATTTCGCTGCTGCTCCTTTTACTTCTTCTATTACCTTCTCTGCCAAGTTTCTAGGAACTGGTGAGTAATGTGAGAATGTCAAGTTAGCGGATGCACGACCTGAAGTCAAAGTTCTAAGGTCAGTGATGTAACCGAAAAGTTCTTTCAAAGGCACATCTGCCTTAATTACTTGCGCACCACCACGTGTATCCATTCCTTTCATGATACCTCTTCTGCGGTTCAAGTCACCGGTTACAGAACCTGTGTACTCATCCGGAGAGATCACCTCAACACCCATGATTGGTTCCAACAATTGTGGACCGCACTTGCTAGCTGCCTCTTTGAAACCGATACGAGCTGCCAATTCAAATGATAAAGAGTCGGAGTCAACATCATGGTATGAACCATGGAACAAACGAACCTTCATCGAATCAATAGGATAACCAGCCAAAGGACCGTTATTCATAGATTGCTCAAAACCTTTTTGAATAGCTGGAATGAATTCGCGAGGGATAACACCACCTACGATATCATTCTCAAACTCTAATCCTGGCTTATCTTCAGGTCCTAGTTCACGCGGCCCGATTTCGAATACGATATCCGCAAACTTACCACGACCACCTGTTTGTTTCTTGTAAACTTCTTTATGCTCAATAGATTTCGTCAAAGCTTCTTTGTAAGCAACCTGAGGCGCACCTTGGTTGATCTCCACTTTGAATTCGCGCTTTAAGCGATCAATGATGATCTCCAAGTGCAATTCTCCCATTCCGCGCAAAATCGTTTGACCTGTTTCGTGATCTGTATTCACACGAAGTGTAGGATCTTCTTCTACCAACTTAGCGATAGCCATTCCCAATTTGTCGGCATCAACTTGCTTCTTAGGTTCGATAGCATATCCAATAACTGGCTCAGGGAATACCATTGACTCCAGTATCACTGGGCGTTTTTCATCGCACAATGTATCTCCGGTCTTAATATCCTTGAAACCAACTACGGCACCAATATCACCAGCAGGCAAACGCTCGATCTGATTTTGCTTGTTTGCGTGCATTTGGAATACACGAGAAATACGCTCTTTCTGTCCTGAACGTGTATTTTGAATATACGACCCAGACTCAAGAACACCAGAATATGCGCGAACAAAACACAATCGACCTACAAATGGATCGGTTGCAATTTTGAAAGCTAAACCTACAAATGGTTCTGATTCACTCGGTCTGATTTCTACTGGTTCTTCTGTGTCAGGGTTAGTACCGATGATAACATCTTTATCCAGCGGTGAAGGAAGTAACTCCATCACATAATCCAACATGGTTTGCACACCCTTGTTCTTGAATGAAGAACCGCACACCATTGGTACGATTTTCATGTCAATAACAGCCTTACGCAAAGCTGTTAATATTTCTGCTTCCGTAATGGAATTTGGATCTTCGAAAAATTTCTCGATCAAAGTCTCATCGTATTCCGCAACTGCCTCAAGCAATTTTTCGCGGTATTCGTGAGCCTCAGCTTTCATATCCTCAGGGATTGGCACTTCCTGGAAGGTCATTCCTTTGTCATGCTCATTCCAGATGATACCACGGTTGTTGATCAAGTCAACTACGCCCTTGAAGTTATCTTCAGCACCAATGGGTAACTGTAAAGCAACTGCTTTGCTTCCTAATTTCTCTTTCACTTGATTACAAACTCCCAAGAAGTCTGCACCAGAACGGTCCATTTTATTTACGAAACCGATACGAGCTACTTTGTAATTATCAGCCAAGCGCCAGTTTGTTTCTGATTGAGGTTCAACACCGTCAACCGAGCTAAACAAGAACACAAGACCATCTAATACACGCAAAGAACGGTTTACTTCAACCGTAAAATCTACGTGACCAGGTGTATCAATGATGTTAACGTGATATTCGTTTTTGCGGTATTTCCAGTGAACAGTAGTAGCAGCAGAAGTAATGGTGATACCACGCTCTTGTTCCTGTGCCATCCAGTCCATGGTAGCTGCACCTTCGTGCACTTCACCAATCTTGTGGTTTACACCCGCATAATATAGAATACGCTCAGTGGTGGTGGTTTTACCAGCATCAATGTGCGCAGCGATACCAATGTTTCTTGTAAATCTTAAATCCCGTGCCATTTAGTCGATGTATGAGTTAAATATGTATTGTGAGATTTAATATTAGAATCTGAAATGAGAGAAGGCTTTGTTAGCCTCAGCCATGCGGTGCGTATCATCTTTTTTCTTGATCGCAGCACCTTCACCTTTCGATGCAGCTAGGATTTCTCCAGCCAACTTGTCCATCATGGTTTTTTCACCACGTGCACGAGCGTAGTCAATCAACCATTTAATGCTCAAGTTGATTTTGCGCTCAGGGCGAATTTCCACAGGCACCTGGAACGTAGCTCCACCTACTCTGCGGCTTTTCACCTCAACACCTGGCATTACGTTATTCATAGCGCGTTTCCACACTTCTAAGCCGTTTTCGCCACCTGCTTTCTTTTCTACCTGCTCAATGGCATCGTAAAAAATATTGTAGGCAATACTTTTCTTACCATCATTCATCATATAGTTCACGAACTTGGTTACCAACGTATCGTTGAACTTAGGATCAGGAAGAAGGTATCTTTTCTTGGGTTTTGACTTTCTCATAACTATTTAAAAATGCTTTATTTCTTTTTTGCTGGTGCTCCTTTAGCCGCTGGTGCTGCAGCTCCTGCCTTCGGACGCTTCGCGCCATATTTCGAACGGCTTTGTTTACGTCCGTTTACACCGGCTGTATCCAATGCGCCACGCACAATATGGTAACGAACACCAGGTAAGTCCTTCACACGACCACCTCTCACCAATACGATGGAGTGTTCCTGTAAATTGTGACCTTCGCCCATGATGTAGGCGTTCACCTCTTTCTGGTTCGTTAGGCGCACACGGGCTACCTTTCTCATAGCAGAATTTGGCTTTTTAGGGGTTGTAGTGTACACACGTGTACAAACGCCCCTGCGCTGAGGCGATGAATCAAGGGCTGGAGATTTTGACTTGAAGGTCAATTTCGTCCTTCCTTTTCTCACAAGTTGCTGAATGGTAGGCATTTATATTTTCTTTTAAAACCTTTAAAAATAAGGACTGCAAAGGTATTTAAAGAAAGATAGGATGCAAAAGGTTGGCAAAAAGAAATTTCAAATAAATCGGACTTTGAGTGTAAAAACCGCCCGTATTTTGAAAGAAATAGCCCATATACTGCTTAAGCCTCACCCATGGTGCCACCAAAATTCATCGGAAAGGTAGGCATGTCATTGGTTTGCTTAATGGGGCCAAAGGTGGCCTCGTATTTACTGATGTTATCCTTCAAAGCCGCCAGAAGCCTTTTAGCATGCTCTGGTGTAATTACGATCCTCGACTTTACCTTGGCTTTGGGAACACCCGGCATCAAACGGATAAAATCAATCACAAACTCACTATTGGAGTGAGCAATCATAGCTAAATTAGAATAAATGCCTTCGGCTATCTCCTCAGACAATTCAATGTTAATTTGATTTTGCGCTGGAATGTTCTTTTCGTCTGCCATAAAAATCAATTTGAAAATTTTACAATTTGAAAATTTGATAATGTAAGCCTTCAAAAAAAATGTGCGAATGTTTAAAACACCCGCACATTTTCAAATTACTACACTTTCAAGTTATTAATCAGCCAACTCACGCTCCTTGCTTTTACGCTCTGGGGCATCTACCAAACGCTGATACTCTTCTTCTGAACCAACAATCAAGTCTTCGAATCTGCGCTGACCGGTACCGGCAGGGATCAAGTGACCCACAATTACGTTCTCTTTCAAGCCTATCAATTGGTCTGCCTTTCCGCGGATTGCAGCTTCGCTCAACACCTTTGTCGTTTCCTGGAAGGATGCAGCTGACAACCAGCTTTCTGTCTTCAAGGATGCCTGCGTGATACCTTGCAAGGTAGGACGTGATACTGCGGATAAAGCATCTCTCACATCTACAATTCGCAAGTCTTTTCTCTTCAGGGCAGAGTTCTCATCACGCAATTCACGTGGTGTTACGATCTGACCTACTTTGAATCGACCTGAATCTCCGGCATCCATTACTACTTTCTTATCCAAGATCAAATCGTTTTCCTCACGGAATTCGAACTTATCCACATACTCGCCTGGCAAGAAGGTCGTATCACCTGAATCGATGATTTCTACTTTTTGCATCATCTGGCTTACGATACACTCAATGTGCTTGTCGTTGATCTTCACACCTTGCAGACGATATACTTCCTGAATTTCATTCACTAAGTATTCCTGTACGGCAGTTGGGCCTTTGATCGACAAGATATCGCTTGGAGTAATCGCACCATCAGAAAGTGGTTGACCAGCTTTTACGAAGTCATTGTCCTGCACCAAAATGTGCTTAGACAAAGGCACTAAGTAACGCTTCTGAACACCATCTTTTGATTCGATAAATATCTCGCGATTACCGCGCTTGATACCTCCGTATGTTACCACACCATCAATCTCGCTGACAACAGCAGGATTTGAAGGGTTACGAGCTTCAAACAATTCCGTTACACGAGGAAGACCACCTGTAATATCGCGTGATTTACCCATCGTACGTGGAATCTTTGCCATAACCTGGCCGGCTTGAATTTTCTCGCCTTCATTCACTGCTAAGTGAGCACCTACCGGAATGTTATATCCTTTTGTGTCATTCTTACCTTTTACAATGATTGAAGGGTTCTTGGTCTTATCACGAGTATCAGTAATTACTTTCTCTCTGTGACCAGTCTGCTCATCCGATTCCTCTTTGTAAGTAATACCTTCAATGATGGCTTCGTATTCAATTTCACCATCAAATTCAGAAAGAATTACCGCGTTGTAAGGATCCCAATAGCAAAGCTCGGTTCCCTTTTCAACCTTCTGACCATCCTTCACACGTAGGTAAGCTCCATAAGGAACGTTGTTGGAAATCAACACACGCTTCTCTTCGTCCAAAATACGAATCTCACCTGTGCGACCCATCACCACCTTCACTTTGTTGTCATCCTTATCACTTGTATCTACTGTACGAATCGCTTCAAATTCTACCGTTCCGGTAAACTTCGCCTTGATGTTCGCATCAACCGCAATGTTAGAAGCTGTACCACCCACGTGGAAAGTACGAAGTGTCAACTGTGTACCTGGCTCACCAATTGATTGAGCTGCAATTACACCTACTGCTTCACCTTGCTGTACCATTTTACCGGTAGCCAAGTTGCGGCCGTAGCATTTTGCACATCCACCGAATTTGGTTTCGCAAGTAAGAATAGAGCGAATCTCTACTTCTTCAATGCTGGTATCTTCAATTTGTTTCGCGATCTCATCGGTGATTTCCTGATTGGCAGCGCAAATCAATACGTCTGTAAATGGATCATAGATATCATGAACAGTTACACGACCCACGATACGCTCTGACAATGGCTCAACGATATCTTCGTTGTCTTTCAAAGCGGCTACTTTCAATCCACGCAATGTTCCACAATCATCTTCGGTAATCACCAAGTCATTGGCAACGTCCACCAATCTTCGGGTCAAATAACCCGCATCGGCTGTTTTCAACGCTGTATCGGCCAAACCTTTACGAGCACCGTGTGTAGAGATGAAGTACTCCAATACGTCCAATCCTTCTTTGAAGTTTGATAAGATCGGGTTTTCAATGATGGAACCCACTGAACCAGCAAGGTTCTTTTGAGGTTTCGCCATCAAACCACGCATACCTCCCAACTGACGAATCTGTTCGCGCGATCCACGGGCACCCGAGTGCATCATCATGTAGATCGAGTTGAAACCTTGTTGATCTTCTTCCAACTGCTTCATCAGTGTGTTGGTCAACAATGTGTTCGTACGTGTCCAAATATCACTTACCTGGTTGTAACGCTCGTTGTCGGTGATAACACCC
>JAJTHV010000377.1 GCA_021300095.1 Flammeovirgaceae bacterium
AGGCCACAGCCTGCGTATTTCCTGCGATTCTAAAATCAATGCAATCAAATCACTGCCTGTGAGTTCGTAAGTGATGTTATGAATTTCGTTGCGGATGTTGGAGCGGTTCCACTCACGTGCTTCACCCGTAAAATGTCCGGCAATACGCTTTTTAATATTCACCGCCTTACCTACATAAATCACTTGCCCGTGACCATCTAAAAAATAATAGACGCCCGCTTTGGAAGGCAGCTTATCAAAATCTTCTTTATTGAGGTTAGGCGGCAAAATCGTTTCACCAGAATTCCTTTTGAGAGCTTTGGTGATGATGCCACTGTCATCGCGCTGTAGTAAGATTGAAAATATTTTAGCGGTGGCATGTGCATCGCCACCCGCACGATGCCGATCGGGTATGCGCACTCCCAAGCTTTCCGCAAGGCGTCCCAAGCTGTATGAATCAAGTCCGGGAATGATTTTCCGGCTGAGCCGCACTGTGCATAGCTTTTTTGTTTGCCAGTTGATGCCGGCTCCATCAAATTCTTTTTTGAGAAAACTGTAATCGAAGTGGGCGTTGTGTGCCACAAAAATTCGATCCTTCAGCCAGCTATGAATTTCTTCGGCCATTTCTTCGAAGGTAGGCGCCTCTTCCACCATTTGAGAAGTAATGCCGGTGAGGCCTGTGATAAAATGTGGAATCTTTCGCCCCGGGTTTAGTAACGTGCGAAAATTGTCGGTAATGCGATTGCCATCATGGTGGTAAATGGCAATTTCCGTAATGCGATGGTTATCCGCGTAGCCTCCCGTAGTCTCAATATCAACAATGGCATACATAAGGCGGCTAAGTTACTGTTTCTTGTAATTTGTTATTACATAGATGTAAAGAGAAACACGCTTTTGCAATAAAAAGTTGTTGTTCAGCCTTTTCTTCACTTGAATAGTTTTGCTCATTGAAAGATGAAGCAAGTTACCTCTTTCTTCTTTTCAGTTTGTTTTCTAATTGATTGAGTTCTTCTAACTCACTTGCATCGGCTTGCCTCGCTTCTTCTAGTTTTCGATTGCTATCATACTTTTCATAAACTGCCTCTACTAGTTTCTCCATTTGTAGATGACTAATGCTTCCCGGACTCTTTAGTACAGTTTTGTCGTTAAGTTCAATGATCTTATCAATGTTTTCGCGCCAAAAATTCATAGTAAGATCTTGTCTGTTTTTAGCTCTTAATTCGGCTGTTTCTAAAAACACGGTGACAAAGCGATTGAGGCTGTCGAGTTCATCTTCGGTAAGATAGTTTTTAGAAATATAGATGTCTTGCTTTCGCGCAATACTTCCTTTCCAGGAAGTTAAGTTCATATTTTTTGCATCGGCATTGGCCCGGCTTACAATGATTTCTGCAGCGGTCTTACCTGTTATTGCAAACAGTATTTTGTTTTGTGTTTCGGCAAAGAACATTTGATTAGCCTTATCGGTGCCATCGTAGTCACTGCTTAATGAAAGCAAATCTTTTACTTTTTGATAAAACCGCTTTTCGGAGGCGCGAATATCTCGAATGCGCGACAGTAATTCTTCAAAATAGTCAGGTCTTCCGTCAGGATTCTTGAGGCGTTCGTCATCCATTAAAAAACCCTTAACGATATACTCTTTTAGGTTTTGATTTGCCCATTGCCGAAACTGAGTACCTCTCTTGCTTCGCACGCGGAACCCAATAGCCAAAATCATATCCAAGTTGTAAAAGGCAACTTCATAATTCTTGCCATCTGAGGCAGTTGTAAAGTAATTCTTTACAACTGAATTTTTGTTTAACTCTTTGTCTTTCAGTATGCTCGCGATGTGCTGGCCTATGTTTTGCTTCGAGGTGTCAAAAAGTTCTGCCAGCTGAATTTGGTTCATCCAAACAGATCCATCTTTGGCATAAAGCGACACGGATGATTTTCCGTCAATGGTGGTGTAGATGATAATTTTCTGTTCTGTCATCCTATATTTCCGATTAATGAATGCAATACTTGAGGGATTGGTTTATGCGTGTTTGAGTTGATTCAAGTTATTGAAATGCGGATTGATTTGGATTAGTTCGTTAAATACCCATCTTCACTTTCCTCATCCCAAATGGAACGTATTTCTTTACTTTGAAAGAGTTTGATATTGCTCATTCTCAAATTTATTTAAAATTAGGCATTTAAAATTTGCCGATATTTCCTGAAAAAAGCTGATGAATATTATCCTACGCTTCTTATTAAATGGTTTAGCCGTTTTGGCGACTGCCTACCTGCTGCCGGGGGTGGATGTTACCGACTACCAAACCGCATTGATTACTGCTTTGGTTCTTTCCATCGCCAATATCATTATCAAGCCGCTTTTGATTTTGTTTACTATTCCGATCACCGTGATGACGCTCGGACTCTTTTTATTGGTAATCAATGCCATCATTATTTTAGTGACTGATTACTTTGTAACCGGCTTTACCGTCAACGGCTTTTGGTGGGCGCTGGCATTCAGTCTCATCATGTCCATTTTCAATAGCATTATTGACGACATCTTAAAAGACAAGAAGAAGAAGGACTAATCAGCCATTCATATAAATCAGACATGCACACTTCTTTTGTTGCATTAATTTTCCTTTTGAAATACCCGACTACCGTTACCTAACCGAGTTTAACCTTTAAGCTATGAATCGAATTCTGCTCTTACTCCTGATCAGTGCTTCAGCCTATTCCCAACAATTAGGCGAGCTAACAGTAGAAAAAATTATGCGCGACCCGAAGTGGATTGGCGTTGCCCCTTCCAATTTGTTCTGGGCGGAAAATAGTAAACAACTTTACTTCAACTGGAATCCCGAAAAATTTCCTGGCGACTCGCTTTATGCAATAGCACCTCCGGCTGGCAAACCAGCTAAGGTAAGTTCATCCCTTCGCAGACAATTGCCATCTGTTTTCGGAACGTACAATAAAACGCGCACGAAAAAAGTATATGAGAAAAACGGGGATTTGTTTTTACTGGACATCGCATTAAATCGAATCACGCAAATTACCAACACAATTGACCGCGAATCCAATCCTACCTTTTCAGGTGATGAACGAAAAGTGATTTTCACTTCGAATGGTAATTTGTTCAGTTGGACGATTAGTGGTGGAGAGTTTGCTCAAATCACCGATTTCCGAAAAGGAACTAAAAAATCAGATCCTAAGAAAACGGAGCAAGACAAGTGGCTGCGCGAAGATCAACTGACTTACTTTGAAGTTTTAAAGCAACGTAACACAGAACGAAAACTATCTGACGCGAGTAACAAAGCAGATCGACCCAAACGTCCCAAAGAAATTTATTTAGATGACAAGAATCTGGATAACATTCAACTAAGTCCCGATGGAAATTTTGTGATCTACCGCCTCACCAAAAATGCCAATGGAAAAGCGACCATCGTCCCCAATTACGTAACAGAGTCAGGCTTTACGGAAGACGTTCCGGCACGCACTAAAGTAGGTGCACCCATGAATAGTCAGGAGTTGTTTGTTTATGATGTGATACGCGATACAACATTAGCAGTCAAGACAAATGAGCTTCCAGGCATCACTACTCAACCTGAGTACAAAAAAGACTATGCAATTGCCAAAGAAGAGAAGAAGGACAGCAAACCCACTCCGCGGGCTGTTACCTATCAAGGTTTAGTTTGGTCAGACGATGGAAAGCAAAATGCATTTTCGATTCGTTCCGCTGACAATAAAGATCGCTGGATTGTCTCTTTAAATCCGGTAACACAAAAATTAACACTTATTGATCACCAACACGATGAGGCATGGATTGGCGGGCCCGGCACCGGAGGATTTTTTGGTGGTGCCAACATCGGTTGGTTAAGCGACAACAAAACGGTATGGTTTCATTCAGAAGAATCGGGCTACTCACATCTTTATGTGGTAGATGTTACTACCAACAAAAAACAGGCCTTGACTTCCGGTAAGTATGAAGTGCAGCAAGCACAATTATCAAACGACAAAAAATATTTTTACCTCACTACTAACGAGGCGCATCCCGGTGAAAAACATTTCTACAAAATGCCGGTAGCCGGAGGAAAAGCAGAAAAACTAACCTCGATGGTCGGAGCACATGAAGTCTCTTTATCTCCGGATGAGAAATGGTTGGCCTATCGTTATTCGTATAGCAATAAACCTTGGGAATTATACATTCAGGAAAACAAAACGGGCGCCAAGCCAACACAAATTACAGAATCACTTTCTGCAGAGTTTAAATCGTATGCTTGGAAAGATCCGCTCGTCACCACCTTCAAAGCTCGCGATGGTGGAGATGTGTATGCACGCGTATATGCGCCCGCAAAACCAAATGGCGCAGCGGTGGTATTTGTACACGGAGCCGGTTATCTGCAAAACGCACACAAATGGTGGAGCTCTTACTTTCGTGAATACATGTTCCACAATTTATTGGTGGATAAAGGTTACACGGTATTAGATATCGACTATCGGGCCAGTGCCGGTTATGGCCGCGACTGGCGCACGGGTATCTATCGCTTCATGGGAGGAAAAGATTTAACCGATCATGTAGACGCTGCCAAGTGGTTGGCTGATAATTATAAAGTTGACCCAAAGCGAATCGGAATTTATGGGGGCTCGTATGGTGGTTTCATTACACTGATGGCCATGTTTACTACGCCTGATGTTTTTGCAGCCGGTGCAGCCTTGCGACCTGTAACCGACTGGGCGCATTACAATCATCCATATACAGCCAACATTCTCAACGAGCCATTCGCAGATAGCGTGGCTTACGTGAAAAGCTCACCACTCTATCATGCGCAAGGATTGAAAGGACACCTTTTGATTTGTCATGGTATGGTTGATACCAATGTTCACTTTCAGGATGCCGTACGCCTTTCGCAAAGATTGATCGAATTGGGAAAAGACAATTGGGAATTGGCCGCTTACCCGATGGAAGATCACGGATTTGTAGAGCCCAGCAGTTGGACGGATGAATACAAACGCATCTTAAAACTATTTGAAACGAATTTGAAATAGCCAACGCAACTCATCGCTGCACGAAGTATCTTTGTGAAATCAATTCACAAAGGAATGGATTCAGTTCAAGCATACATTGCTGAGCGACCTAAATCGCAGGCTCAAATCATGAGTGTGCTGCGCAGCATGATCTTGGATGTGGGGCCACACGTACAAGAAAAAATCAGTTACATGGTTCCGTTCTTTTATTTCCATGGACCGCTTTGCTACCTCAGCCCCAAGTTTGATGGCGCTTACATCGGTTTTGTGCGTGGCCATGAGTTGTCCAATGAGCAAGGTTTACTGGAAATAAAAGACAGAAAGTATATTCGCTCAATTCATTTTCATAGCTTAGCCGAATTACACGAAAAGGAAGATGCCGTTCGCCACATTTTGAACGAAGCAGCCATTTTAAACGAATCCCACGACCAACAGAAAAAGAAAGCGAATGAGGCAAGACGAAGAACCCGATGAACTGGATGACGAGCTTTTTGAACACCACCGCATTGTAGCCGATGCCGGTCAAAGCCTCTTGCGCATCGACAAATTTTTGATGGATCGCTTGCCCAATGTGACGCGCTCTAAAATTCAAACCGGTATTCACGATGGCTTTGTCAAAGTAAACGACAAGCCCATCAAACCCAATTACAAAGTACATCCGCAGGATGTGATTACCGTAGAGTTGCCCGAGCCTCCACGCGACACCGATGTAAAGCCGGAAAACATTCCGCTGAATATTGTTTTTGAAGACGAACAGTTGCTGGTGGTGAACAAAGAAGCGGGCATGGTGGTGCATCCGGCTTATCAAAATTGGACTGGCACTTTAGTGAATGCACTTACTTTTCATTTTCAGAATTTGCCGGAGATGAAAAACAATGCCGGTCGCCCGGGATTAGTGCACCGCATTGATAAGGACACATCCGGTTTGCTGGTGATTGCCAAAACAGAAGTGGCTATGAACTCGCTGGCAAAACAATTTTTCGATCACAGCATCGAGCGAACCTACAACGCCATTGTGTGGGGCGTGCCCAATCCGGAAGAAGGAACCATCAATGTAAATGTGGGTCGCAGTTTGAAAGACAGAAGAATTACCACTGCGTTTCCGGAAGGAGATTTTGGGCGCACAGCTATTACACATTATAAATTATTGAAAGACCTGCGCTATGTGTCATTGATCGAATGTAAGTTGGAAACGGGGCGCACGCATCAGATACGAGCACACATGAAGTACATCGGTCATACCTTGTTCAATGATGCTACCTATGGAGGAAATGACGTTTTAAAGGGAACGGTCTTTTCGAAGTACAAACAGTTTGTTGACAACTGCTTCAAAATTATTCCGCGACAAGCGCTTCATGCTAAAACATTGGGATTCATTCATCCTACCACACAAAAGTTTTTACAATTTGATTCGGAGCTACCAACCGACTTCAAAGAAGTGTTGGAAAAGTGGGAGAACTATGTGAAGAATCATTGACGGGGAATTCTAATACTGTTTCTCTTTAACACACAGAATCATAGAACATATAGAGGTGATAATTCTGAGGCAGCCTATGTGCTCTATCTTTCTATGTGGTTAATTTTCAGAGCATCACCCGAACAAACTATTCAGCTCCAAATCCACTCTTCCCACAATTTGAGAAAAGTCTTCGATGTTCGCTACAAAGTCGAGTTTGTTGACATCAATCACCAACAGCTTGCCATGCTTGTAGCCGCCAATCCATTTTTCATAGTGCTCGTTGAGTGTCTTTAGATATTCAAGTTTGATGTTGAATTCAAAGTCGCGGTTGCGCTTTTGTATTTGCTGCACCAGCTTGGGAATATCCGCTTTCAGATAAATCAACAAATCGGGAGGCTGAACAAAGTTGATCATCGAATTAAAAATGTCCAGATAACTTTGATAGTCGCGCTCGTTGATATGGCCACTCTTGTGCAGGTTGGCTGAGAAGATGTGGGCATCCTCGTAAATCGTTCGGTCTTGAATGATCGTCTTTTCGCTTTCGCGGATTTGCCGCACTTGCGTAAAACGACTGTTTAGAAAATAGATTTGCAAGTGAAACGCCCAGCGTGTCATGTCTTCATAAAAATCACGCAGATACGGATTGTGATCTACCGATTCGAACAAGGGCGTCCAGTTGTAATGCTTGGCTAGTTTTTCCGTCAGCGTGGTTTTACCCGATCCAATGTTTCCGGCAACGGCAATATGTTTTATTTTACTCACAAGAATTTTATTCAACCACGAATGTCGACTTTTTACTTTCACTTTCGCAAATCTGAGCCTACGGAAAAGCGCACCATCACACCTTTTCGGTAAGTTGACATTTTCTTTGACCAAGCAGGATGCGAATTACTTTGAATTTTGCGTTTCTTTGCGACTTCTTACGATCCTATGAGTATGAACAAATTTGCTTTCACCATTCTTGGTATTCTTTTTTTATTCGCACAGTGTTCATCCGATCCAAAAGAAGAATGTGCCTTTCAACCGGAAACGGCTAACATCAAAGTAGAAATAGCTTTTCAATCATTGGAAGATTCGATCCCTCAATTCCAATCTAAAAAAGAGTTAGTCGATTTTTTCTCGCGCCATACGGTTATGCGCGATGTGTTTTTCAACCGTTCGGCTTATCCGGATGATTCAGTTTTTATTAACGAATTGTACCGCAGATTTACCAATCCCGCTTTCGATACATTGTTAATGGAAACCCAGCGTGTTTTTGGCGATGGCTCTGAACTAAAAAAAGAGTTTACACAGGCATTCACCAATCTTAAATACTATTATCCCGAAATTCAGATTCCAAAAATTGAGACGGTAATTACCGGTATGGAAAGCGACTTGTTCGTCAGCGACTCGCTGGTGATTGTAGGCCTCGATTATTTTTTAGGACACGGTGCTAAATACCAGCCGAACATGTATGAATATATGCTTCGCAGATATACCAAAGAATTTGTGGTGCCATCCACCATGTTATTGTATGGCATTGATGGGCGGATCAATACTGTAAATCCAGCGGACAAAACTGTGCTAGCGGACATGATTGCCTATGGCAAAGCATACTATTTCGCCAAACAAATGTTGCCCTGCGTGCCCGACAGTGTCTTTATTGGCTATACGGCAAAAGAAATCAATGGCGCTCGCGAAAACACAGACATCATCTGGAGCCATTTCGTGGAACGTGAGGTGTTTTTTAATACCGCCAAAAACATCAAACAGAAGTACATTGACGAGCGCCCCAACACCATCGAAATTGGCGACCAATGTCCGGGACGAATTGGCGTTTGGATTGGCTGGCAAATTGTAAACGAATTTGCCAAAAAGAATGGGCAATCACCTTCGCTGCCAAAGTTGATGCGGCTTTCTAATCCCGAGCAGATCTTAAAAGGCTCTAAATTCCGACCAAGTTAACAGCAGTTTATTTTTCTTTGAAATCGATAGAAACTGACCCGAATCATTGTTTTGCAGGAGGCAGCCCTCTATATTCGCGCAGTTTAAAATCAGTCTAAATAACGAATGGCCAAAAATGTTGCGGAGATGTTGCCGGGAGAAACAGCCGTAATAGCAGGCTTTAGTGACGAGCAAATTGGACTAAAACTTTTGGAGATGGGATTATTACCCGGCACTGCCATTCGGTTTAACTTTTCAGCTCCTTTTGGAGACCCTGTCTGTGTGAGCGTATCGGATGTTGACTTATCATTACGTGTAGAAGAGGCGGCCACCATTTCGATTATTAATTAATGGAGCCTGGCAAACTAAAAATAGCACTTACAGGTAAACCCAATGCGGGTAAGTCTTCGCTATTCAATCACCTAACCGGCCTCAATCAAAAAATTGGAAACTTCCCCGGAGTTACTGTTGACAAACGAATCGGGTATTGTCAGTTGGACAATAACACGCAAGCTGAAATCATCGACCTGCCGGGCATTTACAGTTTGTATCCGCGCACCCTGGATGAAAAAATTGTAACGGAAATTTTCTCCGACCAACAAAACAACCTGTATCCCGACAAGGTAGTATTGATAGCCGATGCTACGAACTTAAAAAATTGTATGCTGCTGCTCACCCAGCTCATTGATTTGAAGATCCCAACCATTGTGGCTTTGAACATGATGGACCTGGCGGCCAAATCCGGGCTGAGCATTGATGTAAAAAAATTATCGGCTTCGCTGGATATGCCAGTGGTGATGATCAACGCACGCAAGGGGCATGGCATTTTTGAATTGAAAAGAGTTTTGGCCGAGCCGTTGACAGCTTCACGCAAATCGGTTTTTCAAATAGGTGATGAGATCAAAAAAGTAATCGCAGTAATCCGTGATAAGTTTCAACTCGCTACAGATTATGAAGCGTATCACTTTTTGCAGCAAACGGATAATTTGATTTTTTTAAAACCCGAGCAGCGAAACGAAATCAAAGCGATCGCCAAGGAGCATTCCTTTTTTCCACACAAGTATCAGGGAGCGGAAACGATTATGCGCTATGGCTTTATTCAGGAATTGCTGAACAAGGCTATCGTTAAGCCATCGCACCGCGATTGGAAGCGCGTATCGCACGGCATCGACAAAGTGCTCACGCACAAAGTGGGCGGCTATGTAATCTTCTTTGCTGTTTTGTTTTTGATATTCCAGGCCATTTTTGCGTGGGCGCAAATACCCATGGACTTCATCGACTCATCGTTTGCAAGACTGAGTAATGTGCTGGCTAAAGAATTGCCCGAAGGACCATTTTTTGAATTGCTGTCGCAAGGCATTGTGCCGGGCATTGGTGGCATCGTCATTTTCATTCCGCAGATAGCCATTCTATTTGCATTCATTGCCATTCTTGAAGAGAGCGGCTACATGGCACGCGTTGTGTTTTTAATGGACAAAATCATGCGCAAGTTTGGACTTAACGGAAAAAGTGTGGTGCCCCTCATGTCCGGCTGGGCCTGTGCCATTCCTGCCATCATGGCCACACGCACGATCGACAATTGGAAGGAGCGCCTCATCACCATTTTTGTAACTCCGTTTATGAGTTGCTCCGCACGTCTTCCGGTATTCACCATTTTAGTGGCGCTCATTGTGCCAGATATTAAACTGATTGGCTTCGTCAACTACCAGGGCTTGGTACTGATGGGTTTGTATTTGCTGGGATTTTTGGCTGCAATCCTTTCGGCCTGGGGCATGAAGTTTTTAATAAAGACTACCGAGCGCAGTTTTTTGATTATGGAGTTGCCCACCTATCGCATGCCAAGGTGGTCGAATGTTGGATTTACCATCATCGAAAAGACAAAGACATTTGTGTTTGAAGCCGGTCGTGTCATTCTTGCCATCTCCATCATACTTTGGGTACTGGCCAGCTATGGTCCGATAGATGAAATGAATGCTGCTAAAAAAGTGGTGCACGAACAGGCAGTCCAAGAAAATTGGTCGGAAGCAGAGATCGAAAACCAGGTAGCCGCCTATAAGTTGGAACACTCGTATGCCGGCAAATTGGGAAAGGCAATTGAGCCATTAATTGCTCCACTGGGTTTTGACTGGAAGATCGGCATTGCATTGGTTACAAGTTTTGCCGCCCGCGAAGTATTTGTTGGTACCATTGCCACGATCTATAGTATTGGAAGTGCCGAAGATCAGCCCACCATCAAGTTGCGATTACGCAACGAAATAAATCCGGAAACAGGCGGTCCGAGATACACTCCGGCTGTGGGCATGTCTTTGCTGATTTTTTACACCTTTGCGATGCAGTGCATGAGCACGCTGGCCATTGTGAAGCGCGAAACCAAAGGCTGGAAGTGGCCTTTGATTCAGTTGGCCTATATGACGGGCCTAGCTTATGTGTCTGCGTTTATCGTCTTCCAGATCATGTCCTAATCTTTTCTGCCATTTACTAACTACGCGTAAAGGACGTTTTTTCTTTCTTGAAGAACTCCTATATTTAATCCAACATTTTAAGACTCCCCAATGGCACACCGGACTGATTACCAGCTTGGCTTACTTTATTTAGTTCATTTGTTGATTAGTGCCGATGGTATAGTAGATGAAAGTGAAGAAAAGCAACTATTAAAAATTTGCGAAAAAGAAGGAATACCATCGACTGTTTTTGCTGAGTTCAAAGAGCAAGTCAGCAAATCGAAGGATCGTGAGATTTATCAAAAAGGCATTGAATTGATTAACAAATGCTCAGACGATGAAAAGCTGGATGCTTTTGTTCACTTGTATAATATGTCAGAGGCGGATGGCACCGTGCACGTAAAAGAAGTGCGCCTTTTGTTGTACTCCATCAAAATGGCCGACATTGAGTTTAATGATGTGGTGGCTCGAGCCACACAAACCAAAAGCTAATTTCTCCCTCGAAATTTTCTACATACTTTGATGATGACCTATTACCGACTACTAGGGCTGTTCCTTATTTTTTGTTGCGGATGCACCCAAGCCCCCAATAAATTTTCAGACCCCATCATTGCACGAATTGCTGAATTTCAGGACAGAAGGCAAACAGATAGTTTGATTCACTACTTGTTGAGCAAGGAAGCCCTCTATCGAATTGAAGCAGCCAAGGCATTGGCATCGGTACAAGACTCTACAGCATCTATGCAGTTGGGTAATATGCTGCTGGAAGATCCTATTGTCGAGGCGCGTACGGTTGCAGCCTTTGCACTCGGACAAACACCGGGCACGGCTTCGGCCAATGCACTCATTCCGGCCTTAGAGGATAAAGAGAGTGCGGTGCTCCGCGAAGTATTGGAAGGCCTGGGCAAAACCATTCGCGCGTATGATTTGGCGACCCTCAAAAGATATAAACCCAAAGATTCTATCACGCAGGAAGGATTGGTGTGGGCCTACTATCAATTGGGCACGCGCGGGTTGGCAGATTCGGTAATTGTTCAAAAAGCAATTCAATTTCTGAAACCAACTTATTCATTTCAAACGCGTCTGGGGGCCGCCCATTTTTTAAGCCGCACTCCGAAGATAAAAATTGACAAAGACGACCAGTTAGTTGTGGAGGCTTCTACAAAAGACGTTTCTCCGCTGGTGCGAATGGCTGCTACTAGCAGCTTGCGAAAACTGGACTCCGCAAAAGCAATTCCTGTTTTGGTTAATGCTTTGCGCGATAATGACTACCGTGTACGAATCAGTGCTGTGCGTGCATTAGCTACTTGGAGTTCTATTAAACCACAGAAGTTGGTAATCACTGCTCTTTCAGATAAAGATGAATCGGTAGGCGTTGCTGCATCAGAAGCAATCAAACCAATTACTGAATTGTACGATGCTTTGTTGGCCGAAGCTAGAAAAGCAACGAACCCGCGCATTCAAAGCAATCTTTACAATGCTGTTTTAAGTTTAAACCCATCGGAAGAGATTATCCAGGAGATTAAAAATTTGTATCAGGCATCGAAAGACCCCTATCAACAAGCACAATTACTTAATTCCTTTTCACCGGCCGTAGCAGCACAAGAATTTGTAGCCACCGAAGTACTACAAACCAATTCATTCGTCATTAAATCGACTGGCACGCAAGCGTTAGCAAACATGCTCCAACGCCCGGAGGCAGATGTGAAAATTAGAACTTCCATTGCCACGGCATTTCAAAAAATCATTCAGCAAGGAGATCCGGGCGCAATGGGTATTGCTGCCGCTGCATTGACCGAACCCTCTTTTCAATTCAAGGAAATTGTGAAGGACTTTACTTTTCTGAAAGAAGCCAAAGCGAAGTTGTCACTTCCAAAAGATATTGAAGCGCTGCAACCACTCGAAGAAGCTATTGCATACTTTGAAGGGACAGCAAAGCCAATGCCATTGAAAAATCAATTCAATCACCCGATCGACTGGAATCATGTAAAGACAATTTCGAAAAATCAGTTAGCAAAATTGACTACCAGCAAGGGCGAGGTAATCATTCGCTTATTGGTGGAGGAAGCTCCCGGCTCAGTGGACAACTTTATGCAGCTTGCCGGCAAAAATTATTTTAATGGAAAATTTTTCCATCGGGTAGTTCCTAACTTTGTGGCACAAGCCGGTTGCAATCGTGGCGATGGATATGGCAGTGAAGATTATTCGATTCGCTCGGAGTTTTCTTCTCGTAGGTATCATGAAGGTTCCATCGGGATGGCTTCGGCAGGAAAAGATACGGAAGGCACGCAGTGGTTTATTACTCATTCGCCCACACCTCATCTGAACGGAAAGTATACTATTTTTGCAGAGGTCGTTCGAGGCATGGAAGTAGTTCATCGCTTGCAGGTAGGCGACTCTATTGTGTCCGTTATCTGGATTGACTCACTTTAATTTTTTGAAAACCGTGAACAGATTTTTGATTTTGTTGGTATGTGTTGCAATTGGTTGTCACACTAAAAAGCAAGAAGTTCCCACCACCGATTCTTTTTTAAAAGCACAAGCGTTGGGTACACTAAGTGAAAAACTTCATGAAGCATCAGGCCTGGTAGAAAGTATCCAACATCCCAATAATTTTTGGATGCTGAATGACAGCGGCAATCCAGCCGAAGTAATTTTAGTTGACAGGAAGGCTCAGACGAAATTAGTTTGTAAGCTAAAAGGAATTACCAACCGCGACTTTGAATCCATCACAATGGGTCGCGGAAATGACTCCACAAAAACCTACGTCTACGCTGGTGATATTGGAGATAACAATGCGCAGTATGATGTAAAGTTGGTATATGTGTTTGAGGAGCCTACGGATATTTCAGCGACTGAAGTGACGATCAGCGACTTTGATACGTTGCAGATTGTGTTACCCGATGGCAAGCGCGATTCAGAAGCGATGATGACTGATCCGATCACCAATGATCTTTATTTATTTTCTAAGCGCGAAGATTCCATCCGGCTTTACCGGGTAAAGTATCCATTCGCCAAAGGAAAAATCACGGCAGAAAAACTGGCCACATTAAATCTCCAGAGCATTGTAGCAGCTGATATGTCGGTAGATGGAAAAGAAGTGCTAGTTAAAAACTACGATGCCATCTATTACTGGAAAAATGAAAAGGGAGAATCATTGGAAAAACTGTTGCAACAAAAACCGCAGGTGCTTCCCTACGATCGTGAACGCCAAGGCGAAGCCATTGCGTGGGCACGCGATGGATCCGGTTACTACACAGTGAGTGAAAAAGTAGATGGCCAGTTAGGTAAACTTCTCTTCTACCCGCGAAAGTAAATTTTACGCTTGACGGGCAATCAAGTCTTTTGTAAAGGCTTCCAACCATTGTGTATCACCCGAAACTCTTGAAAGGCTGGTAAATCCTTGTTGAAAGTACTCTTCAATTTTCTTTTCAGTGATGGCTGGAATATTCAACGCATCGTAAATCTGAGTAACTCCTTTTACTTTTTTGGCAGCATTGAATTTTTTAGCAGATAACCATTGGCTGAGTTCTAATTTTTGTTTGCCGCGAACTTTTTCCAATGCTTTGATCAGCAAGAAGGTTTTTTTGTTGGCAATGATATCCCCACCAACCTGTTTGCCAAATTTTTTCTGATCGGCATACACATCCAGCAGGTCATCTTTCAATTGAAACCCAATTCCGATTTGCACACCGAATTCGCGTAAAGCGATCTGATCAGCTTCCGGTGCATCGGCCAGAATGGCGCCTAACTCTAAACTGAAACCTAGTAACACAGCTGTTTTCAATCGGATCATTTCAATATACTGCGCTTCGGTTACTTTGGCTTTTGTTTCAAATTCCATATCCCACTGTTGCCCTTCGCACACTTCGACTGCACATTGATTAAACGCACGCAACACTTTTTTCAGTTGGTGATCGGGAAGTGACAAGAACATGTCGTACACACGAACGAGCATTACATCACCTGAAAGGATGGCGGTGTTCACATTCCATTTCTCGTGCACGGTGGCTTTGCCCCTGCGCAAAGGTGCTTTGTCCATGATATCATCGTGCATCAGCGTAAAGTTGTGAAACGCTTCTACGGCCGTGGCATAACTTATGATTTTCTCAGCATCTTTCTTATAAAGCGAATATGCCATCAGCACGAGTAGCGGACGCATGCGCTTGCCGCCCAGCTTCATCAAATACCGAATGGGCTCGTACAATGATTTGGGTTGTGTGCCAAAAGATTGGCCGGCAATTTCCTTTTCAACTTGTTTTTTAAGTGCCTCGAGCATGCTACTATTTAGTTTCCTGTTTTTATTGTTCAAAAGTTAAATCAATCAATCTTCTGTCTACATCTGTTTTTTTAATGAGTACAACCACCTTGTCTCCTAACCGATATACTTTCTTTCTTCTACGCCCGATGGCGCGATAGTTTTTCTCATCAAATTCGTAGAAGTCGTCTTTCATGTCGGCCATGCGCACCATGCCCTCGCATTTTGTTTCTACAATCTCTACAAAAATACCAAACTCCGTAACACCTGTAATAATGCCATCGTACGGTTTTTGTTCAGCCAAGCTCATAAATTCTACTTGCTTGTATTTAATGCTGGCTCGTTCGGCATCGGCAGCACGCTTTTCACGTTCAGATGAATGAATGCACTTTTCTTCAAACTCTTTTTTGTTTACCGACTTTCCGCCATCCAGATAGTGTTGCAACAAGCGATGCACCATCATATCCGGATATCTGCGGATGGGAGAGGTAAAGTGCGTGTAGTGGTCAAATGCCAATCCGAAGTGTTGTTTGGCTTCGGTGGTGTACTTGGCCTTGGCCATCGCGCGCACCGCCAGCGACTGCAATACATTTTGTTCCGGCTTGCCTTCAATTTCGTCCATCAGCTTATTCAACGAACGCGAAACGGTGGCGTCATCAATTTGCAAGTTGTGTCCGAACTGCTTCGCAAAAACAGCGAAGTCAGCCACCTTCTCCGGGTTAGGATAATCATGCGTTCGATACACAAAGGTGTTTTTCTCTTCGCCCTTCTTCATTTTGAAAATGAAAGTAGCCACCGCGCGATTGGCCAGCAACATAAACTCTTCGATGAGCTTATGTGCTTCTTTCCGCACTTTCGGCACTACCATCAATGGTTTGCCGTCTTTATCCAATTTGAATTTCACTTCCGTGGTTTCAAAGTTTACGGCTCCTTTGCGGAAGCGTTCTTTGCGCAGAATAAGGTGCAGCCCATTCAGAATTTTAATTTCTTCGGCAAACGTTCCTTGGCCGGTTTCAATTACTTCTTGTGCCTGTTCATAGCTAAAGCGATGATCGGAGTGAATGATGGTGCGACCAAACCATTCATTGTGAATTTTTCCTTTTGCATCCATTTCAAAAACGGCTGCAAAGGTCAGCTTGTCTTCGTGTGGACGAAGTGAACACAATTCATTCGACAAGCGCTCAGGCAACATTGGCACAGTTCTGTCTACTAAGTAAACGGAAGTAGCACGATCAAAAGCATCTGCATCCAAGTCGTTGCCCGGACGCACATAGTGTGTTACATCTGCAATGTGAACACCAATTTCATAATTGCCATTCGGCAATTTTTGAAATGACAGTGCATCGTCAAAATCTTTGGCATCCTCCGGGTCGATGGTGAAAGTGGGCACCTTGCGAAAATCTCTACGTGCTTTTACTTCTTCGTTGGTGATTCCTTCCTGAATTTTTTCAGATTCTCTCAATACATTTTCTGGAAAGCGGAAAGGCAAATCAAACTCGGCCATGATGGAATGAATCTCGGCATTGTTCTCGCCCGCTTTGCCGAGTATCTCAACGACTTTCCCTTCGGCACTTTTATCGCCTTCGGCCCACTTGGTTACTTCAAATAACACTTTGTCGTTGGCTTTGGCGCCATTCAAATTCTCCGGATAAACGAAGAAGTCGCTGTACACTTTTTTGAAATCAGGAACAATGAATCCGAACGACTTGGAAATCTCCACGCGTCCAACAAAGCGATTGCGCCCGCGCTTTACAATTTCTACCACTTTGCCTTCGGGGCTGGCTCCATTTTTCTTTCCGAGCAAACTAACTTTTACAGTGTCGCCATGAATGGCAGAGCCTAAATCGCGCGATTGAACATAAATATCTTTGGAGCCTTCTTCTCCGGTAGCTACGTAGGCAAATCGCGGATTGACATGATCGACAATTCCGACTACACCTTTTCCGGCAGCTGCTCGCTTCGCTTTGAAGTTTCCGTTGCTGAGTTGCTCTACCTTTCCATCTTCTAATAATGATTCGAGTAGGCGATATAAATCGTCAATCAATGATTTTTTCTTGATCTGAAGTTTTTTGGCGAGTTGTTGGGCGGTGTAGCCTTTTTCTGATTCGTTTAACAAAGAGAGCAACGAGCTATACAAGCCGCTTTTCTCTTTCTTCTGTTTCTTTTCTTTTTTCTCTTTAAATTTCTTTTTGCTCATGATTATAGCTTTATGTTTTGGGGGTCTTGTCTGTTATCCCAAAAGGTTAATAATTCGATTTTGTTTTTTTGAATGCGATAAAACAGGCTTACTTGTTTTACCACTACGCATCGATATGCGTTGTATTGTGACAGGAAGACAAATGCTTTAGGGTGCTGTGTAATGATGGATAGGATGGAATGTACTCTTTCGATAAATGTTATGGCTGATTTGCGGCCCCAATTTTTTTCGACATATCGAACTGTTTTCTCAAAGGAATCTTTTGCTTCCGGTGACCAAACTACGGAATGATTCATTCCATTTCAGGATACCTGATCCTTAATTCCTGCATGACTAATTGATGTGCAATCCCCTCGCCATTGTCTAGTTGCTTTTTTGCGCGGGTTATGGATTCTTCTACATGACTGGGTAATTCTTCTTTTTCTGTATAACTGCTGCGAATCATTTCATCAATCAGGACATCTAATTCCAGCAATGCACTCTCGTTTTCGATAGTGGCAATTTTATTCTGGATGTTCCCAATTAAGATCGATCGATTCATCTTTTTTATCGATTTCACAATAAAAGTACGAAATAATCTTCAGTTTGTTTGTATGATGTGGGATTCGGGTATGAGCGGCTGTCCTTTCATTTTCAAATAGAGTTGGGCAATGGCTACCACATCGCCCACGCAATACGAGGCAATTTTGGTTAAATCTTTTTCGTGATAATACACCTGGCCGACCATGGATCCATCCATGGTGCCCTTGCTGGAAGGAATTTGAAAAATAGCGGTAAGAAGATCGAGCGAAGTGTAGTGTTTGTAATCACCAAACTTCCAGAGTTCCATGGTATCCAGATGAGGAATGTCCCACGGCCTGCGGCCGGCAAAGTCGAGCAGTGATGGCAGTACAATTCCATTGACCAACATGCGTCTGCTCAGGTAAGGAAAATCAAATTCTTTGCCATTGTGCGCACATAGTTTAGTGCCAGGGTCTAGTTTCTCAAGTGTGGCTTTGAATTCAGTCAGCAGTTTCTTTTCATCGTGATCGGCAAAGTATTTGGTACGCAAGCACATCTCGCCCTTTTCATTTTCGGTGTATTTACCAATGGCGATGACGACAATTTTCCCGAACTCGGCATAGATGCCCGCTTTTTCATAGAAGAGGTCTTCATCGGTTTGGTCTTCTTCGCGTTTAAAGAAAGATGCTTTGCGCGCCCACTGTGCTTTCAGTCGCTCACCGAGCTGATCGTACTTTTCTACACAACCTACCGTTTCGACATCTAAGAAGAGGATGTCTTTAAGTGAAGGATTCATGAGTAATTTATTGTTCTAAGTTAATGGAATTGAAAGATGGCATAATAGTTGTTAATCTTAGTAAGTGCGTAAAGTTAGAATATTCGTAGAAATTTATAGAATGATCGCCATCCCCTCGCTGGGGACTATGGTTTTCTGCTCATTTCTACTAAGTCAAAGCTTTTTTATTATTTATATATTTTGGGTTAAGATAATTGTTTCTGGCCTGCTTATACTTTTTGTTCACCTCTTTCAATCTGATAAACTATACTATTTTAATAACCTTGGGTACTCTGATAAATCTATCTATATCCATTTATTTGTTTTCGATCTATTCGTATCAATGTTTTCATTTTGCTTAATGATATGGTTAATGGAAAATTAGAATTTGATAGTGTAGAGCTGTCTTATTCGGGAAGAGAGATTTTGCGCAGTGTCCATGTAAAATGCGTGACCGGAGAAATCATTGGTTTGCTTGGAAGAAATGGAAGCGGCAAATCTTCATTATTAAAAATTGTATTTGGAAAGTCTGGCGCTACTAACAAATCCGTTCGCTATAATGACCAAGCACTGTTGGGAGACTATATGCGTCAAAACATTATTGCTTATTTGCCGCAGGCGGATCTGATTCCGAGCAATACTACTTTTCTCAAAGCAGCTGAATTGTATCAGGTTGATCCAATCAAAATAACCAACACATTTCCTGACCTCAAAGAATCGCTAAACAGATCATCAGGATCTGTTTCGGGGGGACAACGAAGATTATTGGAGGTTTTATTGATTTTATTTGGCTCACATCCATTTTGTTTTTTTGATGAGCCGTTTACCGGAATAATGCCGGTTCATATTGATACGTTAGAAGAGGTTTTTGCCTCAGAGAAGAAACACAAAGGAGTTATTATTACGGATCATTTGCATAAACCTATCCGAAGAATTTGTGATCGACTTTATTTGCTTAAAAATGGCCAAACCTATCCAATTAAGAGCGAGGAGCAACTGGTGCTCTATGGATATGTAAACGAATTATGAATGCAAAACGCCTTCCAGCTGCAACTCTTTAATAAAGGTAAGGTTTGCTTCGCAAATCGTGTCGGGGACGAAGACAAATTTTTTGTCGTGGATTTGAAGGCCAACGTAGTAGCTTACCCAGTACTCGTTGTTGAGGTGAAACACATTGGGGTCGATGGGCTCGACCAAAGCTGTGCCCTCTGCCGGAACTGTTTCTAAGAAATGACGAAGGGTAGAGGTGCGCTGTGTTTCGCCATCCTTTTCGCCATAGCCTTTGCTGGCAACTAACGTGTTTTCTAACGGAAAATCGTTGTTGTTGATCAGGTAGACTTTCCATTCGTCCTGATTCAGAAGATTTTTTTCGCGTGTAACGGCTAGGGTTACGTTTTTTACAGGGGGGATTTCAATATCTTTTTTCAATTTATACTATGCTCTATTGTTTAACATTTAATTCGCCACGAAGTCACAAGGGCACTAAAAATATCGATGTGCCTTTTGCATTTCAATGATTTGGACAAAGTTACATCTTTTCGAATGATAGTGACGGAAGGCGGCATGTGCTGGCGTAAGCGGGCAAGGGATAGACGCGGAAATGCCGCGCTTCGCGGGATTGAAGCAATAGCCCGGTGGCCGCCACTCGTTTGTCTCATTCACCCGCGCTTGGTCGCGGCCATGCCCCATAACTTCTCTTTTATTCGCTCACTCTAATTCTTATCTTGTTGGAATGAATAAACGCACTTTTTTGAAAAACACGGCTGCGCTGGGATTAACCGGGTTGTTCCCAACGGTATCGCTGGCCAATTGGCTTTCTTCTTTCGAAACAAAATCAGCCGAGGAATTGGCAGGCGATGAATCGTTTTGGGATGGCATTCGCAGCGGATATCGGCTAAAGCCGGATTACATCAATCTTGAAAATGGCTACTACTGCTTTTTGCCGGAAGCTACGTTGGAAAAATTTGTGCAGCATGTGCGCGATGTCAATTACCAAGGTTCGTACTACATGCGCACGGTGCAGTGGGATAACAAAAGGAAAGCTGCGGCTAAGCTGGCAACGCTTGCGGGATGCTCAGCTGAAGAGTTAATCATCACTCGCAACACAACTGAGTCGCTCGATACGGTGATCGCGGGACAAGATTGGAAGGACGGGGATGAGGCAATTATGGCTGAACAAGATTACGGTGCCATGCAGGACATGTTTAAGCATGTGGCCAAGCGACATGGTATAGTTTTAAAAATAGTTTCGGTACCCAATCATCCTGCTTCGGATGAGGAGATTGTGAATTTGTATGCCAATGCGATCACACCAAAAACAAAATTGCTGATGGTGTGCCACATGATCAACATTACGGGACACATTTTGCCGGTGCGCAAAATTTGCGATATGGCGCACAGCAAAGGCGTGAAGGTGATGGTGGATGGCGCCCATGCCTTTGCGCACATTCAGTTTACGATTCCTGATTTAAACTGTGACTACTATGGTGCCAGCTTGCATAAATGGCTGAGTGTGCCGCTCGGTGCCGGTATTTTATATGTGAAGAAGGAAAATATTGCTGCGCTGTGGCCACTGTTTGGTGAGGAAGGCAAAAAGCAGGAGGACATTTATCGATTGAACCACACAGGCACGCACCCGGTGCACACGGATTTAGCAATTGCCGATGCGATTGATTTTCATTTGCAAATTGGTGCTGAAAGAAAAGAAGCTCGCTTGCGTTTTTTGCAACGCTACTGGACAGACAAAGTGAGAAATCTGAAAAATGTAATTGTGAATACACCGACTGATGCAACACGCTCGTGCGGTATTGCCAATGTAGGTATTGCCGGAATGAAGCCGGGCGATTTGGCCGATGTGCTGATGAAACGTTTTAAGATTTACACAGTGGCAATTGATGGTGCCAATGTGCATGGCTGTCGCATTACTCCGAATTTATACACGACTACTACTGAGTTGGATGCGTTTGTGGCAGCATTACGCCAATTGGCTGCGGAAGCAAAAGGTTAATGACGAAAGTGCTCAGCTAGAATTTTTTCAGCTGGCTTGCCTTGTGGCGTAAAATCGATGGAAGCATTTCTACGTGGGCCATAAGGATACCATTTCCAGAAGTAGGCTCCCTCCAGCCACGGTTTATTCCAAACCATTTCGAAAAAAGCTCGATAGCAATTGGCTTGCAGCTCATTGGTTACCGGGATGGGTTTTTTATCATCGGGCCATGCCCAAGGTTCGATGGCGGCCATCTCATCGCTGCGATAGCCGATCTCGGTAAACAAAACCGGTCGCTGGTATTTTTTGTGGATTCGGTCTATGGTGCGCAAAGGTTCTTCCCATCCTTTTTTTAATTCGGATAATGAAGCGTTTTTATTTTTTGTGAGCGGAAAGTAACCTTGAATGCCAATGTAATCGAGCGCATCCCAAAACATGACTTGCTCATACTCTTGATGGAAATTGGCGGCATAGGTCAGTTTGCCTTTATACACTTTACGAATGCTGGCGATGATCGAACGCCATTCTTTTTCGCGTAGCGTAAGATGCAGCTCGGTACCGATGCAGAGGATGTCAATTTTATTTTTTTCGGCTAGCTCAGCATAGTGCAGAATAAAACTTTTGTACAAACGAAACCACCGCTGCCAAGCAGTGTCGCTTTTCATGGAGATAGCACCGGGCCAACTTTTGTCCACCCAGATGTGTGGTTTTAAAATAGTTCGGATGCCGGCTTTGCGGGCTAGTTCAGTAGTGGTGGCAATACCTTCGTCCGACTCGCCCCACCAAACGCGGTCGGAAGTGAAATTTGTTTTAATGGTAGAGCTGTAGGGATCGCGCTGAAAGGCGAATGGCGTTTGTGAAATCCAGTTGACGTGGCATTTTTTTAATTCGGCAATTTC
>JAJTHV010000463.1 GCA_021300095.1 Flammeovirgaceae bacterium
AACCTCGATGAGTTTTGTACCATTCGCTTGGGAAGTTTGTACAACTATTTAGATTATGGCAAGGAGCGTTTCGATTACAGCGGCATGCGTGAGATACCTTTTCGTCAGTATCTTTTGGGTGAAATTCAAAAGTTCACTGCCGATCAGCACGAAAACTTTACCAAACGACTAAGCCCATTTTTCGAGAAGAACAATTTCAAAATTGCGAGTTATCAAAGTCTTCCAACCGAAGACAAAAGCAGAGTTGATCAATATTTTCAGCGCACGATTTACCCCATGCTGACGCCCATGTTGTTCGACAACTACCATACCTTTCCGGTTTTGAAGAATAACCGATTGTTGTTTGGTGTGGTGACCAATGCACCACAAGATGTCAATCATCAATTGCGCGTGTCATTCATACAAGTGCCGAGCAACCTGCCGCGCTTCTTTGAGATTTTGAGTGTGGATAACTTCCTTTCATTCGTCCCGATTGAGGAGATCATTCGCTACAACATTCACAATCTCTTCCGCAATATCGAAATCAATAGCGTAAACCTATTCCGCATCAACCGCAATGGCGATTTTACCCTAGAGGAAAGCGAAGATATTGAGTCGAACTTCTTAGAAGAGCTGCGTAGAAAATTACAAACCCGCAGGTCGGGTAGGGTAGTACGATTAGAGATTGAAGAAAACCCGGATCCGTGGTTGATTCGCTTGTTGAAGATACAATGGGATTTGGATGATTTGAACATCTTTAAATTCCCGGCCGATGGTTTATTGGATTATAGTGGATTGAATCAAATCACCGGCCACAATGAGTTTAAGGCGAAGCGACTGGCGTTGCCACCCCAAGTAAAACCAGTTTCCTTTCCGGAGTTGGGCACAAGGGATTTGTTTGAAGTATTGAAAGAACGCGATATTCTGATGCACCATCCGTACAACTCGATGGAGCCTGTGTTGGAATTGCTGGAAAAGGCGGCTGACGATCCCTATGTGTTATCTATCAAGATTACCATTTACCGACTTGCAAAAGGCGAATCGCGCGTTAGTGCCGCCTTGTTGAAAGCCGCTGAGAACGGCAAACACGTTTCCGTATTGTTTGAAGTAAAAGCCCGCTTTGATGAAGAGAACAACTTGCGTGAAGCGAAGAAGTTGCAGCAGGCCGGTTGCTTTGTGATTTACGGTATCAGCAGCTTGAAAACACACACCAAGCTTTTATTGATTGTGCGCAACGAACCAAGTCGAGTGTATCGCTACGTGCATTTGTCGAGTGGAAATTACAATGAAACCACCTCTCGTTTTTATACCGATATTGGTTTGCTCAGCACCAATGAAACCTATGGTAACGATGTGTCGGAGTTTTTCAATGTCATCACCGGGCACTCGCATCCGACCACCTACAAAAACCTGATTACTTCTCCGCGCGACATGCGGAATCAGTTGATGTATTTGGTGCGCAACGAAGCCGACAATGCGCGACAGGGAAAACCAGCCGGAATCATCATTAAGCTGAACTCATTGCAGGACAATGATTTTATCAACTCGTTGTATGAAGCATCGAATGCAGGCGTGACGATCAAATTGATCGTACGCGGGATGTGCTGCTTGCGTCCGGGCCGTAAAGGCTTGAGCGAAAATATTGAAGTGATTTCTATTGTTGGAGAATACCTGGAACACTCGCGCATTTATTACTTCCACAACATGGGCGCTCCCAAGGTTTACATTGGCAGTGCCGATGCCATGGTACGTAGCTTTGATCGCAGAATCGAGTCACTCTTTTTACTGGAATCGGATATGCTGCGCAAACAGGCCATGAATATTTTGCGCTACAACCTGAAGGATAATGTAAACTCGTACACGATGCAGGAAGATGGCAAGTATGTGATCAAAGAGCAAAACGGAGAGCCTCCGTTTAACATTCACAAAGAGTTTTATAATGTAACGAAGGAGATCATTCAGGATGTAAAGTTATTTGACTAGTGATGAATGATGTGCCGTGCGCGGGCAAGTGATTGCAGCGGAAAGCCCAGCCGCCTCGGGTGGCTTGTAGCGGAAAGCACGGTGGCCTTGCGCAGCTTGTGCCATGCCCCCTAAAATCTTCCTTTCTTAAACTCGATTTTTTTCTGCTTCACGTTTCTCTCCAGCAGATGGAGTAAGATGCCATCTTTCAAACCCACATCGGGCACCAGAATGCTGCTGGCGTGTGCCCACTCCATCACCTTGATGTAAATGTTGCTGGCAGGCACAATCACATCGGCACGGTCCGGGTTCATTTGCAGTTGAAAGATGCGCTCTTCGATGGTGAGTTCGCTGACCATTTCCATAACGGATTTTACTTTCTTTAGCGACATCACTGTGCCGGCTTTCTTCTCGGCCAGTTCAAATATCTTAGAGATGTTTCCGCCTGTTCCAACGGCTGTCACTTTTCCATATTCGGGTTTTACGTTTTCGCGCACCCAGTGTTCCATGTCTTGCCACATAATGGGCGAATCGTGGTGTTCGAGAATGCGAACGGAGCCTACTTTGAAGGAACGTGTTTTTATCTTTTTGCCTTTGACGAACAAGTTGAGTTCGGTGCTACCGCCTCCTACGTCAATATGCAGGTAGGTCTCTTTGCCGAGGTAGGAAAAAATGGCTTTGTTGATGAGGTCTGCTTCGAGGTGGCCGTCAATGATGTTGATGGTTACGCCCAGTTCTTCTTGTATTTGTCGCGCTATTTCTTCACCGTTTTCTGATTCGCGCATGGCTGAGGTGGCGCAAAACATGTAATCGTCTACCTCGTACAATTCAAGTAAGGTTTTATAGACGCCCATTAACTTCTTGAACTTCTGAGCACTGCTATCGCTGATTCGGTTGATGGTGAAAACATCGTGGCCCAGACGCAACGGGAAGCGTACATATTCTAGCTTTTTGAAGAGGTGAGTTTTACCATCTTCGAGGATGGTGGAGATTTGTAGGCGGATGGCGTTGGAGCCAATATCGATTGCAGCGAGTTTCAAGTGTGCGCGATTAAGTGGCTAAAATACGCATAATGGTTTTTTATTTACTACAAGATTCTGTTTCTTTGCATTGCTTATCCAGAAAGACCGAGGGACAGGGCCCGACAACGTCTTAGCAACCTGAGTTCTCCACACGAGAAGGGTGCTAATTCCCTTTCTACATCGATTGCTTCGGCAGTAGTGTAGAAGAAGATAGGCGAACCATCTTTCGTATGGATCTTTCTGGATAACTGTAAACAACAGAAAGAGTGAAGATACAAGACCTTTTAAAAGAACGAATTTTGGTATTGGATGGCGCCATGGGCACCATGATTCAACGCCATAAGCTGGAGGAAAGTGATTTCCGCGGTGAGCGATTTAAAAATCATCCTTCACCTTTGAAGGGCAATAATGATTTGCTTTCCATTACGCGACCGGATATCATCAAAGATATTCACATGCAATACCTGGAAGCCGGTGCCGACATCATCGAAACCAATACCTTCAGCAGCACAACGATTGCCCAAGCCGATTACCAACTGGAACCGTTGGCATATGAGTTGAATTTTCAATCGGCTAAGATTGCGAAAGAAGCAGCGCAAGAGATTACCCAACGCGATCCATCGAAGCCTCGATTTGTTGCCGGAGCACTAGGGCCAACGAATAAAACCGCCTCGCTTTCACCTGATGTAAATAATCCGGGGTATCGGGCTGTCACCTTTGATGATTTGCGCATCGCCTATAAAGAACAAGCGAAAGGATTGATTGAGGGAGGTGCGGATCTCTTGTTGATTGAAACCATTTTTGATACACTCAATGCGAAGGCAGCCTTATTTGCGGTGCAGGAATTATTTGAAGAACTGGGAACAACCTATCCGGTGATGGTATCGGGCACAATTACAGATGCCAGCGGCAGAACCTTGAGTGGCCAAACAACGGAGGCCTTTCTGATTTCTGTTTCGCATGTGCCTCTGTTGAGTGTAGGTTTGAATTGTGCGCTCGGTGCTGAGCAGCTTCGCCCATACTTGCAAATTTTAAATGAGAACGCATCATTTTTTGTGAGCGCGTACCCGAATGCCGGTTTGCCGAATGCATTTGGTCATTACGATCAAACTCCCGATGAGATGGGCAAGCAGGTTGAAGAATATTTGAAAGAAGGGTTGGTAAATATTTTGGGCGGATGTTGCGGCACAACACCGGATCACATTCGGGTGATCGCTCATTTGGCAAAAAAGTATAAACCAAGAGAACAGCTTGTGGCCTGATTTTGAATTTGGCAGACAGTGTCTGCCAAATTGGTTTTTAGTAGATGTATTGAACAAATAGTAGAACGATGTCAGCGAAAAAAGTTTTAAAAAAGGCTTCATCGAAAGTTTCTAAGCGTAGCTATAAAAAATTGCTCGATTCAATTAGCACTACGCTGATTAATGGAAGGAGATTCGCAGTTCAATCTGTGAATGTAACTTTGGTAAAAACAAATTGGGAAATTGGAAGACACATTGTTGAGTTTGAACAATCAGGCAATGAACGTGCCGAATATGGAAGTGATCTATTAGCGAAACTTTCCAATGATTTATCAATTCTGCATGGCAAAGGTTTTGGTAGGCGCAACGTATTAGATATGCGAAGATTTTACCTGAGCTATCAAAAATGGCAGACAGTGTCTGCCAAATTGAGTTGGAGCCATTACATCGCATTAATATCTATTTCGGATCGAATGGCAAGAAGCTTTTATGAGAAGCAATCTATTATTGAAAATTGGTCGCTGCGCGAGTTAGAGCGTCAAATAGAATCTTCTTTATTTGAACGCTTGGCATTAAGCAGAGATAAGAAAGGAGTGATTGCGCTTTCAAAAAAAGGACATCGAACCGAAGAAGTTCAAGACGCAATCAAAGAACCTTATTTGTTGGATTTTCTTAAGATCGCCACGAGTTTTAGAATGACGGAGAAGCAATTGGAGCAACGTATTATTGATAACCTGCAATTGTTTTTGCTTGAGCTTGGAAAAGGATTCACATTTGTTTCACGACAATATCGAATATCTGTACGCAATAAGCATTTCTACATCGACCTCGTTTTTTATCATCGCATTTTGCGTTGCTTTGTTTTGATTGATTTAAAAATTAAGGGTGTAAAACATACAGACATTGGTCAGATGAATTTATACCTTAACTATTTTAAGTCAGAGGAGAATGTAAGTGGTGACAACGAACCGATCGGTATTATTCTTTCTGCGGAGAAAGATGAGGTTTTAGTCGAGTTTGCTATGGGAGGTATCTCCAATAAAATATTTGTGTCTAAATATCAGCTCTATTTGCCTGATAAAAAGCAATTACAGACTCGAATAAAAGATATTTTAAAAGACAAGTAATAAATTTTAAGCAATAAGGTTTTGAACAATAACCAAAATTTACAACTCAGCGGCCTCGAGGCTGTTACGATCTCACCCGAGTCGAACTTTGTGAACATTGGCGAACGCACCAATGTAACAGGCTCTGCTCGTTTTTTAAAATTGATCAAAGAAGATAAATACGATGAAGCTCTCGAAGTAGCACTCGATCAGGTGCGCGGTGGTGCGCAGGTGATTGACGTGAACATGGACGAAGGTATGCTTGATTCAAAATATGCGATGGTCAAGTTCTTGAATCTGATGGCAGCCGAGCCGGAGATTGCCCGCATACCAGTAATGATCGACTCTTCGAAATGGGAGGTGATTGAAGCAGGTTTGAAATGTTTACAGGGAAAAGGGATTGTCAACTCCATCAGCCTAAAAGCCGGAGAGGAAGAGTTTATCAAGCAAGCCAAATTGGTGAAGCGCTATGGCGCGGCCACGGTGGTGATGGCATTTGATGAACTGGGCCAAGCCGATACGTACGCGCGAAGAATTTCCATTTGTAAACGTGCCTATGACATTCTGGTAAATCAGGTACACTTTGCTCCGCAGGATATCATTTTCGATCCAAATATTTTTCCCGTTGCCACGGGAATTGAAGAGCACAAAAATTACGCACTCGATTTTTTTAAAGCCACCAAATGGATTCGTGAGAACCTACATGGTGCCCATGTGAGTGGCGGTGTGAGCAATGTGTCATTCAGCTTTCGTGGAAACCAAATGGTGCGCGAAGCGATGCACTCGGCTTTTCTCTACCATGCGATCAAACACGGCATGGACATGGGTATTGTAAATCCTACGATGCTCGAAGTGTACGATGAAATTCCCAAGGAATTGCTCGAGCGAGTAGAGGATGTATTACTCAATCGGAGAGAGGATGCCACCGAGAGATTGCTAGAACTAGCTGAAACCGTAAAAGGTGCCGGCAAGAAAAAAGAACTTGACGATGCTTGGCGACAAGGTACCGTAGAAGAGCGATTGACGCACGCGTTGGTGAAAGGAATCATCGACTTTGTGGATGTAGATACCGAGGAAGCGCGACAAAAGTATGGCCGACCGCTGCATGTCATTGAAGGCCCGCTGATGGCGGGAATGAACGTGGTGGGTGATTTGTTTGGTGCCGGTAAAATGTTTTTGCCCCAGGTAGTGAAGAGCGCCCGCGTGATGAAAAAATCAGTGGCTTACCTCACACCATTTCTGGAAGAAGAAAAGCGATTGAGCGGAACATCCGGAAAGCCTGCTGCCAAGATATTGATGGCAACTGTGAAGGGAGATGTGCACGACATCGGCAAGAACATAGTAGGCGTAGTATTGGCCTGTAACAATTACGATGTGGTGGATTTGGGTGTGATGGTGCCCACCGAAAAAATCATTGAAGCCGCTAAGCGCGAGAAAGTAGATGCTATTGGATTGAGCGGATTGATTACACCTTCATTGGATGAGATGGTGCATGTTGCCAAAGAGATGCAGCATCAACGGTTAGATATTCCGCTGTTGATAGGCGGAGCAACCACCTCTCGATTACACACCGCAGTAAAAATTGATCCGATGTATGATGGTGCAGTAGTGCATGTGTTGGATGCTTCACGATCGGTGCCGGTAGCAAGTGAACTGATCAGTCCGACTTCGCGCGATGCCTTCAAAGCAAAAGTAAAACAGGAGTATGTAGAGTTGCGCAAAGACCACGAAAGCAAACAGCAACTAAAGAATTACATTTCGTTGGCGGAAGCGCGCAAAAATCGTGTGGCGATTGATTGGTCGACAACAGCTACCTACCAACCAACTTTTATTGGAAAAAAGGTATTGGTCAATTATCCCTTAGAAGAGATTGCTAAGTATATCGATTGGACACCGTTCTTCCAGACGTGGATGTTGTTTGGAAAGTACCCGGCTATTTTTCAAGATGAGAAAGTAGGAGCAGAGGCCACGAAATTGTTCAACGATGCGCAAGTTATGCTTTCGCGGATCATTGCCGGAAGAAAGTTGACGGCCAGTGGAGTTGTTGCCTTTTATCGTGCGCAGAGCACGGCTACCGATGATGTGTTGTTGAAAGACAAAGAAGGAAAGCAATTAACAACCCTTCACTTCTTACGTCAACAAAACAAGAAGGCGAAAGATTTACCTAATTTCTGTTTATCCGATTTTATCGCTCCGGTTGATTCCGGAAAGGAAGATTACATCGGCATGTTTGCCGTTACGGCTGGTATTGGCTTAGAGAAACTAATTGACGAATTCAAAGCCAAGCAAGACGATTATTCGGAAATCATGGCCAAAGCATTGGCCGATCGTTTAGCTGAGGCCTTTGCCGAATTGCTTCATGTAAAAGTTCGCAAAGAGTATTGGGGTTATTCGCCCAATGAAAATGCCGACATCGATACATTGATCAACGAAAAGTATCAGGGCATTCGTCCGGCACCGGGTTATCCTGCTTGCCCCGATCATACCGAGAAGAAAACCATTTTTGAATTGCTAAATGCTGAGAAGGAAGTGGGTATTACCCTGACTGAATCATTCGCTATGTACCCAACTGCCGCAGTAAGCGGTTACTATTTTGCACACGAAGCATCGCGCTATTTTGGATTGGGTAAAATTGAAAAAGATCAGGTGATCGAATACGCATCCCGTAAAGGAATGACACTGGAAGAAACCGAGCGCTGGTTATCACCCAATCTCGCCTATTAAAATCAATGAATTGAACCATGATTTAAGAAACCTATGAAAGTAGTTGATCATATCAAAAACGCAAACGGAAAAACCCTCTTCAGCTTAGAGATACTTCCGCCTTTGAAGGGAGAAAACATTCGCACCCTGTTCGATAATATGGACCCGCTAATGGAGTTCAAACCTCCATTCATTGATGTTACCTATCATCGTGAAGAGTACGTTTACAAGAAGAAGGAAAATGGCTTGTTGGAGAAACGCTCTACGCGCAAGCGCCCCGGCACGGTAGGCATTTGTGCCGCCAT
>JAJTHV010000077.1 GCA_021300095.1 Flammeovirgaceae bacterium
TCAACCGTCAAAAAAAAACTGGGAATAACCAGAGGAGGAAAATCAAGAAAGCCTCTCCGGGGAAAGTCAGGGCCCGAAAAACCAAAGCAAACCGCTCGTCAACGGCCAGCCCCCGCAGCCAAAGGAAAAAAGACCAGCAGCGGAGCAAGCAAGTCTCTTCGGGGAAAGCCAAAGCCAGCCAAACCAGCAAAGTCAGGAAAGCCAGCAAAGTCGGGAAAACCAAGCAAGCCCGGAAAGCCAGCAAAAGGAGGAAAAGGTAAAAGAAAATAAACCACCCGATTCCTCTTCGCGCACGTTCACCGCAGGCGAAACCATAGACCTAGACCTGTAATTATTCTACCATCTGTTCAACAGATGACAACCAAGATGGGCACTCACCCATCTTGGTTTTATTTATTTTTTTAATTCCAACCTTTTATATTCAAGCAATTGTACGATTTGCCCTTTTTGCTTTTTTCGGTTTCTTATTTTACAACTCATTCGCACAGCAAGACACCGTGCGTCAACTCAACGAAGTAGTTATTCAAGGCAACCGCATCCAACCGGCCTTCAATGAACTTTCGGCAAGCGTCATCGTCATCTCTCCAGAAGATATTAAAAAATCACCTGCCATCAGTATTGCTGATTTGCTGCACTACCAAGCCGGTGTAGACATTCGCCAGCGTGGAGCCAATGGCGTGCAAGCCGATGCCGGCATTCGCGGAAGCACATTCGAACAAGTTTTAATTTTAATCAACGGAATAAAAATGAGCGACCCGCAAACAGGTCATCATGCACTCAACTTGCCGGTAGATATTGACAACATCGAACGCATCGAAATTTTAAAAGGCCCCGCTGCGCGGGTGTTCGGACAAAATGCATTTGCAGGAGCCATCAACATTATCACAAAAAATCCGGATCAATCATTTTTAAAAGTACGGGTACTCGCTGGCGATTATGGCTTAGGCGGAGGTCGCTTTTCTGTCGCCATGAAAAATGAAAAAACCGCTCACTATTTTTCGACTGGCAGAGATTTTTCAGCGGGTTACAAATACAACACCGATTATGTCATGAACAACTTCTTCTATCAGTCTGAATTAAAAACCGAAAAAGGAAAAGTGAATATCATGGGAGGCTTTACCGATCGTGCTTTTGGCGCCAATGGATTTTATGCGCAGCCCATCAACACCGATCAGTACGAAGAAGTGCAAACCAGCGTAGCAGCCATCAGCTATCAAAAGAAAGTAAACGATCATCAAACACTCAACCACCGACTGTATTGGCGAAGAAATCAAGATAAGTACCTGTTCATTCGCAATAATCCGCCCTTCTATCGCAACCTTCATCTCAGCAATGTGATCGGCTATGAGTTGAATACTACTATCAAAAATTCGCTTGGAATTACGGGCCTAGGTATCGACATCAATTCTGTTTGGTTAAGCAGCAACAACCTCGGACAGCGCCAGCGCAACGTGGCTACATTCTTTGCCGAACATCGCTTTTCATTTTTAAACGATCGCTTCGATTTCACGCCCGGCTTTCAACTCAACTACTATTCCGACTTCGGCTTGAATGCATTTCCCGGAGCCGAGCTCGGTTACAAACTCACCGATAAACTAAAAATGTTTGGCACAATGGGCTATACGTATCGTGTGCCATCTTACACCGATTTGTATTACAAAGATCCCGCTAACCTGGGCAACGCCAATCTCAAACCTGAATACGCAATTGCTTACGAAGCCGGACTCAAACTTTTCGACATCGATTGGTTAAGCGGTCAGGCCAGCTACTTTTATCGTCAGGGCAATCAGATTATCGACTACGTAAAGAATAGTCCAAGTGATCAGTGGCAGGCAGAAAATTTAGTCAACATCAACGCACAAGGTGTCGATGCAAACATTTCTATCGCACCCAACGAGTGGCTCAAAAAACTCACCATTGGTTACACCAGCGTGTCAGCTACGAAGGGACAGGAAACTAATTTTTCAAAATACATACTCGACAATCTTGCCAATCAATTCACCGCGAATTTGTTGTTACAGTACACCGACAATCTGTATCATTCTATCAATTATCGATACTCTGATCGTGTCGCACTCGCAAATTATTGGGTGATCGATACACGCATTGGTTGGCAGGAAGATAAGTGGTCCGTTTTCATCGATGCCACCAATCTGTTCGACACAACATACTCCGAAACCAATTTAGTTACCATGCCTAGTCGCTGGATCAAAGGAGGAATTTCATACACATTTTTTCCAAACAACTGATTTTTTAAAATTGTATTGAAGCGAAAGGAGCATTTTGGGGCGTGGCCCTGCGAGGCGCAGTGGGCCACCGGGCTATCCGCTTTTACTCCTCGTGGTGCGAAGCGCACCACTGCGGGGTAACCGCTACTATCCCTCACCCGCTGACGCACGCGTAGCTGACGCACGCAATGTGCTCGATCCGTTAATTGTACGTAACTTTAACCCGATTTAATTTTTATACCATGATTCGATTTACTTTCTTGTTTTGGTTGCTTGGGTTCTCCGCATTGGCACAAGTCCAAGAAATCACCGTAGAAGGTCAGGTACTCGATGCACTCAATCGCAAAGGAATCAAATCATCCATTCGTTACAAAAGTTACCCCACCGGTGGTATCTCGGGCCGCTTCAATGACAGCACATTTTCATTCACCATCTTCGGTTCATCCAAATATCAGGTCACGGCCGAGGCAGATGGATACATTCCGCTCACCATGATTGTCGATCCCAAAGAATCCGTCAACAACAAAATACAACGCAACATTTTGCTCACATCTACATCGCGCGCCATCATTCTCGATCATTTGATTTTTGAAATGGGCCGTGCGGTCATCAACTCCAAATCCTACCAAGGTTTAGACGAAGTAGTGGCTATGATGAAAGACAATACCAAAGTGGTGATTCAATTAGAAGGCCACACCGACAATCTGGGAAATGCGGAGAAAAACATGAAGCTGTCACAGGATCGGGTAGAGGCGGTAAAAAAATATTTAGTATCCAAAGGCATTGACAAAAACCGTATCAAAACAAAAGCATTTGGTGGAACTCAACCATTATCTAATGAGCGCACCGAAGAAGCCAAAGCACTCAACCGCAGAGTAGAAATGCGCGTGTTAAAAGATTGATTCGCTCTCAGTAAGTTCCTCCTCCAGCGAGCGTTCTTCCACCATTTTAAAGTGTGCTAACTTTCGGAATATATCAGCGCTGGGGCGAGCGGTCCTTTCTTTTGTTTCTAAATCACAAGCGTACAAACCGAAGCGTTTGGTAGGGCCCAAGTGCCATTCAAAATTATCCCACGTGCTCCAATAAAAATACCCACGAATGTCGATGCCATCTTGCAGCGCAGTGTGTAGAATCTTGGCGTAATCAAAAATAGATTGCTGACGCAGCTCATCTGTCTCCTGACAAATTCCATTCTCGGTAATGATGATCGGCTTCTGGTATTTTTTCCAATAGCGATCAATACAAGTCCGCATCCCTTCCGGGTGATACTCCCACATATCATCGTGCGGCACTCCCGACTTTTCAATTTTATCCGGAGTTTCTATGTACGTAACAGGCATAGGGTCGTGGGGAATGCGCGCGTAGTAACTCATTCCAAAAAAATCAACCTTTTTGAAGTGATCAGGCACCCATTCCATAAACCACCAGTCGCTTAATCGCGAAGTAAACCACCCCAACGTGTTTTCTGCAGTGAAAATCGTAGAGTTATGCGAAATGCCTACAGGCTGCTCCGGAAATTTCTGCTTGATGTAATCATACACCAGATCATGTGCTTTACCCATGTTCTTCACAGCCGTGGCTGCCAGCACGGGATTTTTCTTGAAAGGCGGAAATGATCCGGTAATCCAGCCAAAGCTCGCATATACATTAGGCTCATTAAACGTATTCCAGTGACTGACATATTCACCAAACCGATCTACCACTTTTTGAGCAAAGTCAACCCAATAAACAATGTTGGCTTCTTTCTCCCAGCCGCCCATTTTAGCAAACCATATCGGGTTGGTGAAATGATGCAGCACCATCATAATTTTTACATCGCGCTGTTGAAGCTCTTCAATAAACTCAATGTAATGCTTTACAGTTTCTTCATGTAATTCACCCATCGGCTCGCGTTGCAATTTACTCCACATCATACCCATCCGGTAATACGGTGCCAGCGAAGAAATGATTTCTACATCTTCACGCCACCGCATTTCATGATCGGTTGTGCGGTCGAGCACATAGCCATCTTTTGAAGTCACGCCTTGCCAATCGTGCTCAAACGCAGTCTCAATCTGCGTAGCAGCTGTGCTCGTGCCAAAAATAAAATCCGGTGGAAAGATGTATTGCATGCTACAAATCGGTTGCAAAAATAGACAATCGATTGATTTTGTCGGCTTCTTATTTACTTTTGATCATCGTATGAAGACTCAAACAGAAATTGATCAACTCGTAATTCAGCACCTTCTCAGCTTTGTATCAGAGAAAAGAATACAAACCATGGAGCGTGTGTTATCAAATCGTACGCGCTATGTTACGCTTGTGTTAGAAGATATCTACCAATCGCAAAATGCGAGCGCGGCAGTGCGCACATGCGAGTGCCTGGGTGTGCAAGACATCCACATTATCGAAAAAGCAAGCAGCTATGCCGTCAACCGCAAAGTATTGAAAGGCTCGAATAAGTGGATGAACATCATCAAACACAGAGAAAAAAATCAGGACAATACCGCTTTATGTTACCAACACCTGCGCTCAGCAGGCTATAAAATTTTAGTCACCGACCCCGATCCGGATGGGGTACCAATTCATGAGATTGATCTGAGTCAAAAAATGGCGTTGGTGATGGGCAACGAATACGAGGGTATTTCCGATTACGCCTTGAAACATGCCGATCAGAAAGTACATATTCCGATGTATGGCTTCACGGAAAGTTTTAACATTTCAGTCAGCGCGGCCATCTGTTTACAAACCATTCTGCATCAACTTCGTCAGGCTGCTATTAATTGGCAGTTGACGGAACACGAAATTCAGGAATTACGCCTGAATTGGCTCCGCAAATCCGTGCGAAGATCCGATCTGATTGAGCAAGAGTTTTTGCGTACGATTCAGTAACTTCGTGCGGCTTTAATCGATTGCTGATGAAATTTTTTAGTAGGCGCTATGTGAAGTGGGGGCTAGGGATTGCCGCATGTATGGTCGTATTTGTAATTTTCTCCAACATCTGGGTGGTAAAGAGCACCAAGCAATTCATTTACACTTCATACGACAGTCTTCCCAACAATAGTGTGGCGTTGGTATTAGGAACCAGCAAAAGGCTGCTCAGCGGTGCACCAAATCCTTTTTTTAGCGAGCGCATTGCTGCTGCTGCTTCTCTCTATCGCCAAGGAAAAGTAAGTCATTTTCTATTAAGTGGCGACAATCGAACTCGTTTTTACAACGAACCCGAAGAGATGCGCAAAGCATTGATCAAAGAGGGAATACCAGCAGAGATAATCACACTAGACTATGCCGGTCTTCGCACGCTCGATTCCATCGTTCGCAGCAAAGAAATTTTCGGTCAAAATAAAATTATTATTGTGACCCAACCTTTTCACTGTTACAGGGCTCTATTCATCAGCCGTTATTTTAACATCGATGCGGTGGCTTTTTTGATCGAAGGGAATTCCATTGACTCCTCCTTAAAAACAGAGGTGCGTGAGTGGTTGGCACGCTCAAAGGCGATTTTAGACTTATATGTGTTGAAAACAGCTCCACGGCATCTGGGTGACAAGCAACCACTGGAGGTAAAGTAACAAATAGTGCAAACGATTCGTTTAGCAGTACATTTTAAAGTAAATCCAGCCAATGTTCACGATCGCGAATGATTAGAATCAATTCAGGGCAGCCGATTGTTTCAGTAGCCCATTTAAACGCTTCAGTTACAATCTAGAATAAGGTCTGCTTGCTGCCTATCATTTTTGGCTCGTAAAAATCAAGTAGGAAGAAATTGTATGTGTTAAACTCAAATAGAAAAGAGCATATGTTTATTGTAGAGATATACTTATTTTTGCGGCTCAATTTTAATATGATAGGTTCTACCCGTTTGCAAAAGGTACTTTTCGCCCTCTCCCTGTTCATCTCCCTCAATAGTTGCTTGTTAGCTCAAGAAACGATTGTGACTGGTAAAGTCACTGATGCTGGTACTGGAGACCCAATTCCATTCGTAAACGTGGTATTCAAAGGAACATCGAATGGAATGACCACCGATTTTGATGGTAAATTCAGAATCAAAGCATTGTCAATAACACAGAGCGATTCAATTGTCGCCTCCTATATCGGGTATAAATCAAAAGCACGAAAGTTCAAACGAGGCGTGCAGCAGGTTATCAACATACAGTTGGAAGAAGATGTAACCAAACTTCAGGAGGTAGTGATTAAATCAGGCGAGAATCCAGCTTTTCCCATTTTGAGGAAAATCATGGATAACAAAGATAGAAATGACAAGCGCAAGCTGTCGGGCTATGAGCATGAGACGTATTCCAAAACAGAGATTGATGCAGATAATATCTCGGACAAACTTCGCGAAAAAAAGGTCATGCGTAAAATAGCGCAAGTACTCGATAGTTTAGACCGTATTGCAGGAGAGGATGGGAAACCCATTTTGCCATTATTCGTATCTGAAAGCGTTTCAAAAATATACTACCGCGATAATCCACGGTTAAAGAAAGAGTTTGTTGAAAAAAGCAGAGTAAATGGTGTGATGGGCGATCAGTACAGTGACTTGATCTCCCAGGTAGTCGGTCCGTCCATTCAAGACTACAATTTTTACTCGAGTTGGATGAACTTTGGGCAGAAAGCATTTGTGTCTCCCATTGCCGATGTGTGGCGCCTTTACTACGACTATGAACTTTTAGATAGCGCTGTGCTTGATAATCATTATTGTTATCGCATCGACTTTTTTCCTAAAAATCAGCAAACATTGGCATTTACAGGAACCATGTGGATTACAAAGGAAGAATATGCGATCAAGCAAATAGATGCTACTATTGGCAGTTCAGCCGACATCAACTTTATCGAGAAGATAAAAATTCAACATGAATATCAGAAAGTAGCGGGAGGTGCTTGGCTTCCATCAAAAAGTCGCGTATTGATTGACGTGGGCGAGTTGACCAATAATTCGGCTGGCCTTCTTGCAAAGTTTTACGTCAGCAATAAAAACTTTGTGGTCAATAATCCGAAGCCTGTTTCTTTCTTTGATGCGGCAATCGAAAAAGCAGAAGATGCAACCTTGGAAGAGTCCGATAAGGTGTGGGATACTCTTCGCCACGAGCCGCTGACAAAAGCGGAACAGAACGTCTACCACATGATCGACACAATCAAGAATTTACCCATTGTAAGGTCTTACATTGATGTAATCAAATTGATTATAAATGGGTACTATACGAAGGGCAAATTGGATTGGGGACCTTACTTGGCTATCATCGCAGTGAATAGTCATGAAGGCGTTCGTCTTCAGGCAGGGTTCAGAACAAATTATGACTTTAGTAGAAAATGGATACTGGGTGCTCGCTTAGCATACGGTTTACGTGACGAAACATTCAAGTATCAACTTTTCGCCACACGAATTTTAGATCGAAAGAGATGGACTACTGTTTCGGTCAGAACCAGATATGATATCAATCGACTCGGGTTGGATGAAGATCTTGTAACTGATTTCCCTTTGTTTGTTTATGCGAGCCGCTGGGGGCCCTATAACAAAAGTTATTACTATCACGAACATCGCGCCATTTTAGAAAGAGAACTTTTTAAAGGATTCATTCAGCGTGTGGCGGTTCGTCAGTATAATTTTGACCCAACTTATAACTTTGAATATTTTGAAGATCCATCAAACCCCACTACATCACCAGTCGGGAGAACCTTTCAGACTTCAGAAGTATTTTTTGAGTCACGTTACGCGAGAGACCAAGTATATATTCAAAATGGCAATAATCGAATCGGCTTAGAATCAAAAAGATGGCCTGTTTTTACATTGAGATATACCCATGGATTTAAGAGCAGTGTGGGCGATTTTCAATATGATAAGATTCGATTGAATATTAACAAGCGAATGAAAATGGGCCTGCTGGGTAATGGTTACTTAAACTTTACCGCAGAACAAATTTTTGGCCGATTGCCTGCTCCGTTATTGAATATGCCGTTGGGCAACCAATCAATTATTTATTCACCTGTAAACTTCAATCTCATGCGATTTGGAGAGTTTGCCACTGACAAGTATGTTTCTCTTCAATACCGACAAAATTTTGAGGGATTATTTCTAAATAGTATTCCACTCATTCAAAAATTGAAATGGCGACTACTGGCAACCGCCAATGTATTAGTTGGAAGCCTAAGTTCGTCTAATCAAAGTGTTATTGTTCCGCCTTCTCAATCGCTAACAGTCGAGGAGCTGAAAGAATACAATAGATTACGATCTTTTTCGCTTGATCCTGAGAAACCCTATGTGGAATTGGGCTATGGCGTAGAAAACATTTTCAAATTCTTGCGCGTTGATTTTATTCATCGACTTAGCTATTTGGATTTACCTAATAGCCCCAGAAATTTCGGAATTTTGGCAACGTTACAATTTAAGCTTTAGAGGTCCTACATTAATTGATGCTTTATTGTTATTGCTGTCTTAAACGATTTTAAGATTGTCTCTTTCTTACTGCCATTAAAAAACCGCATATTTGCAGTCCAAAATAGGATTATGGCAATTGTTAAGATCACCCTTCCGGATGGAAGCGTAAAAGAGTTTCCCCAGGCAGTAAAAGGCATTGAAATCGCTCAGAGCATCAGCGAAGGCTTAGCCCGCAATGCACTCGCTATCGAAGTAAATGGAGAAATCTGGGATTTGAGCCGCACAATCGAAAAAGATTCGGCTATCAAAATATTTACGTGGAATGATAAAGGCGGCAAATATGCATTCTGGCACTCTTCGGCTCACCTTTTTGCCGAAGCCTTGGAAGCACTTTATCCCGGCACCAAATTCGGTATCGGCCCACCAATTGAAAATGGTTTTTATTACGATGTGGATTTAGGAGATATCCCTTTCGGGGATGAGGAACTCCTGGCTGTTGAAAAAAAGATGGTGGAGTTGGCCAAATTGAATAATGCATTTGTAAGACGTGATGTTTCGAAGAAAGAGGCGTTGGAATATTTCACAGCCAAAGGCGATCCTTATAAATTAGAATTGATTGATGGCCTTGCCGATGGATCCATCACGTTTTATCAGCAAGGTAATTTTGTGGATCTCTGCCGTGGGCCGCACATTCCAACTACAGGCCCCATCAAGGCCATTAAGTTGTTGAACGTAGCCGGTGCCTATTGGCGTGGAGACGAAAAAAACAAAATGCTCAAACGCATTTATGGAATCACTTTTCCAAAGCAAAAAGAGTTGGAAGAATACCTTCATTTGCTGGAGGAAGCAAAGAAAAGAGATCACCGTAAACTAGGTAAAGAACTAGAGCTTTTTGCCTTTTCGGAGAAGGTAGGAATGGGCTTGCCATTGTGGTTGCCCAAAGGTACTGTTCTTCGGGAGCGCCTGGAGCAATTTATGCGTAGAGCGCAAATCAAAGCTGGCTACGATCCGGTCGTGACACCACACATCGGTAGCAAACAACTGTATGTAACATCCGGCCATTATGAAAAATATGGTAAGGATTCTTTTCAGCCCATCCACACTCCGGACGAGAGCGAAGAGTTTTTCCTCAAGCCAATGAATTGCCCGCACCACTGCGAGATTTATAAAACCAAGCCTCGTTCCTACAAAGATCTACCAATCCGATTTGCAGAATTTGGAACGGTTTATCGCTACGAACAAAGTGGTGAATTGCATGGACTCACTCGTGTACGCGGCTTTACTCAAGATGATGCACACATTTTCTGTATGCCTGATCAGGTAAAAGGAGAATTTGTGAAAGTAATCGACTTAGTACTTTTTGTATTCAAAGCACTGGGCTTTCAAAATTACACCGCACAGGTTTCATTGCGCGATCCTGAAAACAAAGCCAAATACATAGGCGAAGATTCGCTTTGGGAAAAAGCAGAGCGCGAAATTCAGGAGGCTGCCGATGAACGCGGATTGAGCACTGTAGCAGTAAAAGGGGAGGCTGCTTTCTATGGTCCGAAGCTGGACTTTATGGTGAAAGATGCCCTGGGCAGAAGCTGGCAACTCGGTACGATTCAGGTAGATTATCAATTACCTCAAAGATTTGAGTTGGAATATATCGGCTCGGATAACCAAAAACACACCCCGGTGATGATTCATCGCGCACCATTCGGGTCGTTGGAACGCTTTGTGGCCGTTTTGATTGAGCACTGTGCCGGTAACTTCCCGCTGTGGTTGGCACCCGAACAATTCTCGGTTTTGCCGATTTCTGAGAAATTTAATGACTACGCCCGCCAGGTTGTTGACACCCTGAAGCAAAATGAAATACGTGGCTTTTTGGATGACCGCGATGAGAAAATTGGCAGAAAAATTCGCGATTCGGAGGTCAAAAAAGTACCATTTATGCTGATTGTAGGCGAAAAAGAGGCATTGGAAGGCAAAGTTTCGGTGCGCAAGCATGGAGAAGGAGATAAAGGAGCAATGGCGTTGAGTGACTTTATTGCCACCTTTTCACATGAATTTGCTTTCCCTACAGCATGATTTGATTTTGAAAAGAAGAAAATATCGCGATATTTGCACCCTGTTTTTAAAAAGTATAGAACTTAAACCCATCGAGTGGCAATATTTGAAGGTAACAATCGTCCCGGTAATCGGCCTTTTGTAAGAGGTCCGAAGAGGTTTGTAGAAGAACCGTATCGTGTGAATGAACGCATCCTTGCTCAGAAAGTGAGGGTGGTAGGTGAGAACATTAAAGTAGATGTTTACCCGACCTCAGTAGCGATTAAATTGGCGCAGGAGCAAGGTCTTGATTTGGTAGAAATTTCTCCCAATGCTGACCCTCCGGTGTGCAAAGTAGTCGATTACTCTAAGTTTAAGTACGAGCAAAAGAAAAAGCAGAAAGAGATCAAGGCACACGCTCAGAAAACAATCTTAAAAGAGATTCGCTTCGGGCCTAATACCGATGATCACGATTTCAATTTTAAGGTAAAGCATGCCGAAAACTTCTTGAAAGAAGGAGCAAAAGTGAAGGCATACGTACACTTTGCAGGAAGATCCATCGTGTACAAAGAGCGCGGAGAGATTTTGTTGTTGAAATTTGCTACGGCACTCGAAGAATTGGGCAAAGTAGAACAAATGCCAAAATTGGAAGGAAAAAGAATGTATTTGTTAGTTGCCCCTAAGGGAAAGAAGTAATAAGTAAAAGTTTAACTGCGTATAAAATGCCAAAAGTAAAAACAAAGTCAGGTGCCAAGAAAAGATTTAAAGTAACTGGCAGCGGTAAAATCAAGCGTAAAAGTGCGTTCAAAAACCACATCCTGACTAAAAAGGAAACCAAGCAAAAGAGAAGATTGAGCAAGAAGACAATTGTAAGCAAAGCCGATGAGAACAACATCAAGGTAATGCTTCCTTACATGCTCTAAAGATAATTCTGCCACAAGCAGAACCATTGAGTACTATTGTTTAACCGGTTTCTGGCAACTAAGTGTTCTGAAAAAAAGCTCCGCCAGCAGCCACAAAGTAAAAAATTATGCCACGTTCAGTAAACAGTGTAGCATCCCGCGCCAGACGCAAAAGATTCATGGAATTGGCCAAAGGTTTCTTCGGAAGAAAGAAGAACGTTTGGACAGTAGCCAAAAACGCCATTGAGAAAGGTTTAGGTTATGCTTACCGCGACCGCAAAGCCAAGAAAAGAGATTTCAGATCACTTTGGATTGCTCGTATCAATGCCGGAGCGCGCACGCACGGAATGTCTTACTCTCAATTCATGGGCAAAGTGAAGAAGTCAGGTATTGATTTGAACCGCAAGGTTCTTGCCGACTTAGCCATGAACCACCCTGCCGCTTTCGAAGCAGTAGTGAAGAAATTGAAATAAGATTTCAGCATCAACATTGAAAAAGAGGGACTTCGGTCCCTTTTTTTATGCCTTTCTTTAAACGCATCGCACTCGATTTGTTTTTATCTTTGAATGACAGAATCGGCAAATCCCCGGCCCATTGATTAATAGAAGTTTCAATTAAGCCTGATTATGAAAGTAGAAGAACCTGATTATGCCGGAAGCTTCACCTATGCTGATTACATGAAATGGACAGTTCCGGATAGGATGGAACTGATTCGGGGCAAGATTTACAAAATGCCTCCGGCCCCACGGACAGTACATCAACAGGTAACGGGTAATCTTCTTGTTGAGATAGGCAATTATTTGATCAAAAAGAGATGTCAGGTTTTCGTTGCTCCATTTGATGTCCGGCTTCCAGAGTCTGCCCAAAAGCATGCGGACAAAGACATTACCACAGTAGTTCAACCCGATATATGTGTTGTTTGTGATCCATCTAAAATTGACGAACGAGGTTGTTTGGGTGCACCTGATTGGATCATTGAAGTCTTATCGCCCCGCACTTCAGCGAAAGATTTGAGCATCAAGTTTGAAGTATATGAAGAGGCAGGTGTTCGGAGGCTGTAAAGTGAACTGTGTCAAAGAGAGAGAAACACTAACTTTGACATATCATGAAAGAACAATTCAATTTAGAAGAGATCAAGAAGAAAGCCCTTGAGCAGTTTCGCTCGGGCAAATCGTTGTACGGTAAA
>JAJTHV010000469.1 GCA_021300095.1 Flammeovirgaceae bacterium
AGTTGAAGCTGATAAAATTGTTTTGAATGTTCCAGATTAAAATCGGCAGCAGGAAAATGGCAGAAATCATTCCAGATAGATAAAAAGAAATTTCTTTTAGCCAATTGCGGTTGAACAAGAATACATAAACAAAAACACCGATCCATAAAAATGCACCTTGATATTTAGAGAGCATGGCCAAGCCCGCATAAACACCAAACCAAAGAATCTTCTTACGGCTTGATCGATCGATCGATTGAGCCGGTAAAAAATCGATCATTGCCTGAAGTGCCAGTAGCCAGAATAAAATGAGTGGTGAGTCGGGGATAAAAGAAAAACCGGCAATGATAAAGCAGTAGATGGAACCTGTATAGAGATAGGCGGCATACAAGCCAGTGCGTTCATCTTTTACTTTTACTCCGATGCGATAGATGAGCCATGTGCTGACTGCAGCCAAGCAAATTGGGCCAAAGCGCAGAAAGAAATCATCGTTGAAAAAATGGTGAAGTGAAAAAATGTCACCAACAACCCCCACCATCAACGGATGATCAAAATGACTCCAATCCGGGAAGAGCACAAAGTTCCAGTAGTAAACTTCATCAATGCCTAACTCCAGCACAAGCGCTAAAACGATTCGCACAACAGAAGCAACACCAATCAACGTTAGTACTTTTTTCTGAGTAGTTGATAGATGTTGCAAACGCTTGATCATGTTGAATTTAATTATTGTCCGAAACTATGCTTTAGCGGGCGATAAAGCTGATGTTTCGAGAAGAAAATTTTTCAATCGGGTAGTAACTACTTTCGGAGAGATGCCTGTTATGCATGGTCTCGCCTCGCAACTTGTTTTGCGATGGTTGCTGGCACTTACGCAGGGTGAGCAGGGTAGACCGAGATAGAACGGTTCCGCATTCCCACCAATGGGTAAGTAAAGAGCCGGAGTCTCAGGCCCAAACAAAACAAAAACTTTGAGTGGCGTAACGGCAGCAAAATGGGCTGGGCCTGAATCATTCGTCAACATGAAGGTGCTGATTTGATACAGTGGCACGAGTTCTTCAAATTGAAACACACCTGATGAATTAACACAGCGCGTGTGGTTGATTTGATCGCTCACCTTTTGCACGTAGTCGCGTTCGGCAGGTGAGCCGGTCAACACGATCAGAATATGGGGAAATTCAGCCAGCAGGTTTCTGCCTACTTCCGCAAAGTTTTCCTGCATCCATCTGCGCTGAGGAAGAAGGTCAGAAGCATTTACATTTAGTAGTACCACCAATTCGTTGGTCCAGGTGGGATATAATGTTTTTATTTTTTGACGCACCGCAGCTATTCCGGATTCCGAAACAGGGGCTCTCTCTAATTTTAAACTTTCGAAGGGTACTTCAATTGTTGGATAGGCGTTTTGAAAATGTCCCAGAGCTTTGTTGATCAACGAAATAAAGTTGATCGCTATGTGCACATGCGGGTTGTAGCGCACGGATTTGTTAATAATGTTTCCCCGAAACAAACCTTCATCATGCAAGTTGGTGAAGCCCACCCGGTCGCGCGCACCGCTAAAAAAACTGAGCAGGGCAGTGAATCGTGAAAACAATTCAAGGTCAATCACCGTGGTGATTTTATTTTTTCGACACCAGATGATGAACCGAATTACCTCTCCGGTAAGCTGAAAGAGATTATCTGAATTCATTTTAAAAATGTTTTCAGATGGAATGGTGTTGAGCAGAACAAGGCTTTTGTAGTTTTTAGTAAAGATCGCAAAGTACAAAGTGGCATTGCTCTCATTTTTCAGTTTGCGCATGGCAGGATCAACAATGATCGAGCTGCCCATTTCAGAAAGCTCGATAAAAAGTGTACGGCTTATATCAGGTTTCGCAGTACGACCCCTTAGCAAGTCGATCAGCCAGACAAAGGGCATGATGAGCAAACAGAGCACCACACCCACGTTCTGATCAATCTTGCGCATCGAGTCTACGGTCATATCCGGTTGCTTGGTTTAATTACTATTGTGGACGAATTTGTAGCAAAAATAGCTTGCTAACAGTTAAGATAAAAGATTGAAAATCTTTAGCTCTATTAACTTGGACAAACTTAGACCCACGAAAGGTCATTAGGATATTCCTTCATGAGTAAGGATATTCCTAGCAACTAGAAGGATTGAAGATTCGCAGCGATGTATCAACTACATTTTTCCCCGATTCAAATCAGGAATACGATCAAACAATTTGATGGCTTGTTGCAGTACTTCGTTGGTTTCGTTGAAAATTGGATAGAAATGACTGTTGTCCCACACATGGCGTGCTATTTCGGCTTTGATGTATACCTGAAACAGTTTCTTGTTTTTATTCAGATCTTTCAAGTCGGGAGGAATATTGTTTTTCTTGCCTAATTCTACTACCTGGTTGAGCATCACATCACTTACTAAGAAGTTTTGCAGGTAATCGCGGAAGCCTTTCGCTTGTAAATTTTTAGCATTCACTTCGGCATAGTTGAAGCAATATTCGCGCAACACATTGGCAAACGATAATTCATTGAAATATTTGCTGCTGAGCGTAGTGTCAAGCGGCACAAAATAATCGGGCATGATACCACCGCCACCATATACCGTGCGACCATTCACTGTTTTGTATTTTAGTGAATCGTTGAACTTAATACTATCGGCTGTAAAGAACTCACCATTTTTGTAACGCTTTGCAATATCACGATCATAGTCGTCTGCATTTTCGTAGGGCTTTTGGATCGAGCGGCCACTAGGTGTGTAGTAGCGGGAAATAGTGAGGCGCACTTCAGAGCCATCGTTCAAATCAAATGGACGCTGGACTAAACCTTTGCCAAACGATCTGCGGCCTACCACCAACGCGCGATCATTGTCTTGCAAAGCACCACTGACAATTTCAGAAGCGGAAGCGCTGCCTTCGTTTACCAGCACAATCAAGTCGCCTTGTTCAAAATCGCCTGCATTGGTGGCTACGGCATTTTCATTATACCTTTTCTCTTGTCCGTTGGTGAATACAATTTTTTCTCCGGCCGGTAGAAATTCATCCGCTACCGCAATGGCCTGATCCATATATCCGCCCGGGTTGCCTTGTAGATCGAGTACGAGTTTTTTCATGCCTTCTTTACGCAACTTGGTCATGGCTGCTTTTACTTCTTCGTGAGTAGTTTGTGAAAAACGGTTCACTTTGATGTATCCAATTTCAGGATCGATCATGTACGAGGCATCGACTGAGAATTGCGGAATTTTATCGCGGATAATAGTGAAGGTGATCGGTTCTTTTTTGTTTTTGCGCAAAACTTCAATTTTTACTTCGGTGCCTTTAGGGCCTTTGAGGTGGCGTTGCACATCGCGGTTGGTAAGGTTGACACCGGCTATAGTGGTATCATTTACTTTGATGATTTTGTCGCCACTGCGTAAGCCCACGGCTTCTGAAGGGCCACCGCTAAGAGCCGCTACGACAAACAAGGTGTCGTGAAAAATATTGAACTCGATACCGATGCCTTCAAAATTTCCTTTTAAATCTTCGTTGGCCGCAATGCGATCGCGTGACGATATGTAGGCCGAATGCGGATCGAGTTTGCTGAGCAAGTGTGCGATGGCATCTTCTACCAGTGCATCGGTTTTGGTTTCGTCTACATATTCTTTTTTAACGAGCGTGAGCACTTCGCGCAGTTTTTGGAGATCTTTGTTTACTTCGCCACTACCGCTTGATTTGTTGCTAAGCCCTGCCCCGATGAGTACACCGAATGCCAGGCCTACGCATAAAACTAATGGCAAACTGATTTGGTGCTTAGAATTTTGATTCTCCATTGAAGATTATAAAGTTTTAATAGACACTTAACGCTCGTTTTACGCCAAGGTTATGTGCAAAAAAAGCAAATAAACACAGGAGTAAAAAGTTCTTCACGATTTTGCGGTGATGAACCTGCTCGGGGTGGTGGTAAGCATGCGTCAGCGGGCAAAGGATAGAAGCGGAAATCCCGATGATTTTATCGGGATTGTAGTGAATAGCCTGGTGGCTCCCGATAGCTATCGGGACGCCTCGCACAGCCATGCCCCATAGTACTTATAAAGCAATTGTTAACAACACATTATTTTGACGGGTGAGGACGTTTAATTTGTATATTTACTTTTTGATGGAAAAAGCAATGCTGAAGAATAGACGTATTTCGGACCTGGTTGAGCAAGACAACGAGGTGGCGCAGGTATTGTACTATTTTGGCATCCGGTTTTATGAGCATGCCAACCAAACGCTGGAGCAGGTATGCCAGTTGCGTGGGCTGCGGGTAGACCAGATGGAACGCGAATTGCTGGCGCCCCGCACAAATTTTCATGAGGAGGATATCCCGTTGTTTTCATACCCGATCGATTTGATTATCGAGTATTTGAAGCACGCCCACTTCTTGTTTGTGAAGCAAAAGTTGCCCTACATTGGTAAGTTGGTCGAAAATTTCAAAGCCAATCATGCGGATTATTTGCAAGTGGAGCGCGATCTGAAAATGTTGTATCCGCTTTTTCTGGAAGATTTTATCCATCACATCTATGAGGAAGAAGACAGGCTGTTCAAATATATCCACGCTTTGCAACGAGCAGTGAAAAATCAATATCACCCTGCACGGCTGTTTTACCAGATGGAGCGCTACTCACTTCAGGACTGTGCCGTAGACCACGAAAGTCATGATGATGAGATGGAGGGAATTCGAAAAATCACCAAAGACTATCACCTCACTCCGGATGCACCGCTGCATGTGAAGGTGATTTATTCCGAACTGCAGCAGTTTGAAAAAAGTCTGCAGGTGCATGCACGTATTGAAAATGAAATTTTGTTTCCGAAGGCCATGGCGCTGGAGAATCAGGTGCGCGCAATTCTAGCCGAGAAAATTAAGCTGAACTGATATGTTGTGGTTGGCAATTTTGAATGCCGCTATTTTTTTAACGCTAGGAGTGCTGCACTTTTATTGGGCGCTGGGATTTACATGGGCGCTGGACGTGGTGGTGCCGGCAAAACCTACTGGTGAAAAGATGCTAAGCCCGTCTGCCGCTGCCAGCACGGTGGTAGGACTTGGTTTGAGTATGATGGCCGCAGTTCATTTGGCAAATGCCCGATTATGGTTGACTGAATTTCCTTACGTGATAAAGTATAGTACAATGGCAATAGCCATTATTTTTTTCCTTCGCGCGTTTGGCGATTTTAAATGGGTGGGTTTGTTTAAAAAAATAACGACTACATCATTTGCCAAAAATGATACGCGGTATTATGTGCCGCTTTGTTTGTTTCTTTCTGCTTCTTCTTTTCTCTTATTTTTTCTGCGATGAGTTTAAGTCAACTACACAAACTGCGGGAAGTGGCTCGCAGCGGCAACTTTGCTGAGATTGAAAAATTCTTTAACGCTTCGGCTCAGTTGAAGCAAATGCAAATTCGCATCGACTTATCGAATGTGAGTGAACCACAGGTTTGTATTGACGAGGTGCTGGAGATTCACAAAGGCGGCATTGGCACCGAAGCCGTGAATGGTGCGGTGATTGCGCTTCTGGTTGATTTAGCCATTGGGCTGCTAGGCATTCGCCATTACGCTGAGGGAATGACAGCCACTTCGAATTTGAATATTAATTATGTAAAGCCGCTAATGGCCAACAAAGTGGTGGTGCGTGCCGAGGAAAC
>JAJTHV010000159.1 GCA_021300095.1 Flammeovirgaceae bacterium
AAGTTACAGAGGCAATTCACGAAGTTACGGAGGCAATTCACGAAGTTACAGAGGCAATTCACGAAGTTACGGAGCCAATTCACGAAGTTACAAAGGCTCAACACGAGGTAACGCTGGCAAAACTGGTGTTGCGTGAGGAGTTAAAATAATTCACTATGGCTGTTTCAAAAAACAGAAGCAAAGAAAAATCGCTGGGAGTGCTTGATGACTCACAGCGATTGGAGGATTTCTATTGGAGAATGAAAACCGGAAGATTCAATTACGTTGGTAGCAGTTACTGATCTGGATTGCTACGGAATGGTTTGTTCTTTTTCCGGATTGTTATTTAATCTTCATCCTTGTTTCTAAAGGGTATGGAAGACACACTTTTATATTCCTTCGCACCGATTGATCTGGTATACGATTTTACGATTGCTGCAATATCTACCAAGCCGGTGCCGGGAGCATAGAGAATAGTATCGCGCAAATCTCGGGTATTGTTCATAGTATTCTCACTATTGGATGCTGCCTCGTCCTTTGCTTTTAAGTCGGCAATTAAAGAAGTCAGCGCAGTTATCTGCAAATCTTCTTCGTTGGGTTGATATTCGGGTATGACCTCGAGCAAAGCAACCATGTCTTCTACGTGGTCGATCATCATAGTAAAGCCTTGATGCGAAACGGAGTGTGTATTCTGTTTTGCATTGGGATCAGTGGATACGGGATCGGGTTTTGCAATTGGCTTGACGCGCGTGCCGCGAATTTTATGAACGATGCTGCGCATGCTACGCACTAAGCCGGGTATGGCCTTGGTGCAGCCGAGTGCGTGCACGATGCGTGTAGCAAGAGGCTTGATGACGCTGAAAGCAACTCTGCGTTCGTTGCCTTTCCTCTTTAAATCGGACGCGGCCTCCTTTACCGCCTCTTGCGCGAGGACAGCCTCGGCATGGCGTTTGGCGAGTGCTTCCAGTGTAATGTCCTCGTTGGAGGGTTTGTACTTTTCTCCGATGGCTTCACAGCGCTTGCGCAGCTCATCGAAGTTTGAGATGTTGATGGTGTTACCTGTTTCTGAATCTTTTTTCATAGTGTTAATTGTTTTAATGTTATGCGAAAAACGCTTGCATAACTCGTGCCAAACTTAAAACCGCTTTATTTAAAGGAATTTGCCCGTTTGCATAAGTTGCGGAACCCTCAACTAACGATATATAAACAATTTGTTCGTTTTATTTAACGAAAAATGTGGTGGTGGAGGGGGGGATGGGGTTCTTCATTTTTCAAAAGCGTTTAGTAAAGGCTACTTGTTAATAAATGCTAGTTCGGCATGTTAGCGCAGCGTATGGCAAAGATTAAATGGCATTTGCCCTTGCAGACGCTCATCTGTAATTATATCTTTCGGATTGCACGTATTGTATATACCGTCAGTTCGGTCGATACTTCATTGTCTATCCATGCACTTACCTGCTTGCGTCTGAATATCTCGTGCTTGCAAAGACCACTTATAGCAGTAAAAGTTGTTTTTTATTATTTTTAATTTATGACGAAATGGAAAGCACAACTTGTTACCCACAAAGGTGAAGAACGCATTGTGGTGTATTTTGAAAAAGATGATACACTTACAGCTCGATTGCGTTCGTTGGGCGATGCGCGGTGGAGTCAGCAAATGAAGGCCTGGCATCTACCGGACACGATTGAAAACCGTAAACGTTTCAAACTACCGCTACCCGATGAAAGCAATAGTAGCTCCGCTATTGATGAACAACTAGAAAAGTACAGGCAATGGCTGTCTATCAAAAGATATAGTGATAACACCATTAAGACCTACACCGAAACGCTAAAATCGTTTTTAACCTTCTTTAAAAACAAACCCATTCAAGACATACGCCATGAAGACGTTATTAGATATAACTATGATTTTATTATTAAAAATAAGCTCTCTGCCTCGTATCAAAATCAGGTAATCAATTCGATTAAACTCTACTTTAGCACTATCGAGAATCGACAACTGGAAGTGAATTTGATTGAACGCCCCATTCGGGAAAAGAAGCTGCCCAATGTACTGAGCAAGGAAGAAATAAAGCTGATACTAGATGCGCCTAGCAATTTAAAACACAAGGCGATGCTGGTTCTTATTTACAGTTGCGGCTTGCGAAGGAGCGAATTGCTCCATTTGAAACCGGCTGATATTGATAGTAAGCGAGGTGTGATTATTATTCGGCAAGCAAAAGGAAAGAAAGATCGTATTGTGCCATTATCTGTAAAGGCGCTGGAAATGTTGCGGGAGTATTATAAAGCCTTTCGGCCAGTTACGTGGCTATTTGAAGGCCAGACAAAGGGACCCTATGACGAAAGAAGCCTTAGCAATGTGTTGGCACAAGCCGTTGCCAAAGCCAAGATAAAAAAACCTGTTACGTTGCACTGGCTACGTCACAGCTATGCCACTCACCTACTTGAAAATGGCACCGATTTGCGTTACATACAAGAAATTTTGGGGCATAATAGTAGCAAAACGACCGAACTTTATACGCATGTGAGCACAAAAAGTATTCGAAATGTAAAGAGTCCCTTTGATGAACTATGAAAAAGGTGGATATTTATAAACTAAAAATAATAACCACTGTGGCACCTATACACCCAGAATTGGGTGTATAGGTGCCATGAGTTGGATTAATACAATAGTTAGCGGTAAGTATACTGACGACATTAAACCATTTATAATATAGCACGTCTAATTGAAAAAAAAGAAATATGAGACTACTAATTTTACTTTCTGTTATAATTTTTTCTTGTAACAAGGACAACAGTGCAGACACACCTATCCCAACTGCTTATCGACAAACTAAAACCATTTCTTATAATTCAGTTAGTGTGGACGTTATAATAGATAAACCCGCAATAAACGACTTAGATGTATTACTTGTATTTCACGGAAGTGTAACTTCTGATAATGAAATTCTTACCGCTGCAAATAACACTCTTGATAAATTCAAGGGAATTTTGGACAGAAATGATATGATGATTGTAAGTGTAGCATATCCACAAGAATATGTTTTGTTAGGTGATAATATTGTCAAATGTGAGGCTGCATTATTATGGTTGAAAAATAAAGCAAGTCAAGAATTAGGGATAACTGTAAAAAAAATATTCTTGGGAGGACACTCACAAGGAGGCTATATGGTAACTAGGCTTAACACAATGCATCAGACAAATGGAGTAATAGCAAATGCACCGGGTCCATTAAATCTAGTTTATAGATGTCAATTAGAGGAAAACGGGCAAATTCAACCAAGTGCTGTATGCACAAAATTGAAAAACGT
>JAJTHV010000252.1 GCA_021300095.1 Flammeovirgaceae bacterium
ATCAGCAGCAAAAATCCCAAGAAGCTGGCGGAATTTATTGAATCAAAGCAGCGGCATATTGCACGCGATAAGGACGATAAGCTGGTGTTTATGGCAGAGTCGCGGGCGTGGTTACAAATGGTGCAGGATAACTTTCCCGAGATCAGCTTCCACTTTACTTCGGAATTTAAGGATTAGAGAAAATTGACCGAGTTCTGCATTCTACCGAATGAATAAATCTTGAAATTTGAACGAGAGGCCGGGTAGCAGTTTCGATACAACCTCACCTTCTTCAACCAGATAGAGAGTAGGTGTATCTACATCTTCGACACGAAAATCATAAATCTCAAGTGTGTTATTTCCGGGATCGATGATCCAGTACTCCTTCACTCCAAATTTCTGATAAAGCTTTCTCTTCTGATTGCGATCTTTAAAGCTGTTGGAAGGAGATATAATTTCTACGGCCAAATCGGGCGCTGCATTTAGGCCACGTTCAGAAATGATGCCCAGGTTTTCTTTGGCAACGTATAACAAATCCGGTTGAAAAACATTTCTTCTGTCTAAGATAACATCCACCGGAGAAAACAATGCTATTCCACCATGTTTACGGGCATAAGCCTTAAAGAAATCATTTAAGTTGCTGAGTACAATCTGATGAGTAAAACTGGGTGCAGGGCTCATAAAAACTTCACCATTGATTAATTCGCAAGGCAGGTTTGATTCTTCCAGTTTCATGAATTCATCCACCGTCCATTCCTTCGTTCTGTCAATCGTTGCTGTTTGCATGGTTATAAAGTTACAAAAAATTAGCAAGTTTGGCTTATGTTAGAAATACTCTACGAAGACAACCACTTATTGATCATTAATAAATCGTCTGGTGTGTTAGTCCAAGGAGATGCGACCGGAGACAAACCATTGGTTGAACTTGGTAAGGAATACATCAAAGAAAAATATCAAAAGCCGGGCGAAGTATTTTTAGGGGTGGTTCATCGGCTCGATCGCCCTGTGAGTGGTGTGGTGGTTTTTGCGCGCACCTCGAAAGCGCTGGAACGGATGAATGAACTGTTTCGAAACAAGGATACGAAGAAAACCTATTGGGCTTTGGTGGGGAACAAGCCTAGTGAACCGGAAGGAACGCTGATACACTGGCTCGTAAAGGACGAAAAGAAAAACAAAACCACAGCCTATAAAAAAGAGCATCCCCAAGGTCAAAGATCAGAATTAAGCTATCGGCTTGTGTTGAGTAAATCCGGCATGCATTTGCTGGAAGTAAAACCCGTTACTGGTAGGCCTCATCAAATTCGTGTTCAATTGGCATCTATGGGTTGCCCGATTGTGGGAGACGTCAAATATGGTTTTGAGGCAGGCAATGCGGATAACAGCATTTGCCTGCATGCCCGTCAGCTTCAATTTATCCATCCGGTAAAGAAAGAGTCCCTATCCATACAGGCCGATTTACCCAAAAATCAGTTTTGGAAACTATTTACCTGATTGCGTTCTTTACAGGAAAAGGAATCCGGATGAGTTGGTTGCAGAAATTGAAGACGCGGTGGAAAGTAGACAACCTGCTTCAGGTTGTTCTCATATTAGTAGTTTTTGCTTGCACCGGATTTACAGTCCTATTTATCAAAAGGCCACTTTTCAATTATTGGTTTGGCGAAGGCAGTATGCCCGTCTGGGCCAGCACAATCTATTACATTCTGATCCTACCCGTTTACAATCTGTTATTGTTACTATATGGTTTTATTTTCGGCCAGTTCACATTTTTTTGGGATTTTGAGAAACGCTTCCTCGCCCGAATAATGGCTATCTTTACAAAGAAAAAATAGTGTAAATACTTTTGCGTGTATAAGCATTAAAACTTCAACTCTTCATTTAAACTAATCTTCCCATGAAAAAAATTCTATTCCTCATTCCGTTCATTCTTTTCTTTTCGTGCTCAGCACCAAAGTTTGCTGCTAACCAAACTACAGAAGATGCAATAATAGCAGGAGCTTCCAATGCAAGTTCAAAGCAAGCTACTGACGGAGAAAGTGTATTAACTGCCAGTACGAAAGCAACTCCGAGCTTAGCGATTGAAGAAGCGCGTGCCGAAATAAAAAAGAATTACTTGAAACTGTCCAAAGAAGAGCGAAAAGAAGTTCGCCAATTGCTAAAGAAAGAAATCAAGAAAATGATGAAGGTCCAAAAATCACAAAAGAAAGAAATGGCTGTATCTTCTACTCAAGCTTCGGGAATCGATCATGATTTAAAGCTCGCTGCCATTTTTGGTGCAGTAGGTGTCGTTGGGTTGTTGCTAGGATCAGCCGGTCAGTTTTTCACCATTATTGGTGCAATCTCTTTGATCATCGGCACAGTGTTTTTCGTGAAGTGGCTGTTGGAACAATAGTTCATATAGATGAAGATGAATTTTAGAATAAAGTCGTTAATGGTTGCTTCAATTATAGGGTTATCGGCTCTAACAATTGAGTGCACTAAACGTGAAGCTAAAAACACAAGAAATGACTTGGCATTTGATGTGAATGAAAAACTACTTGGAGACTCCTATTTGGATTCGATCTCAAATATGACGTTACGAGTACCCATTGGGTGGAAGGACAGTGATTACAACTCAGATGACACCTTGAAAGCGAAAGTGTCTCTTCTTCGTCATAACTCAAATAGCAAAAAGCTGTACTTAGACAGTTTACAAAAGGCCTCTTTGATTGTTTCCTACTTTAATAACCCAGATGGATTAAATCAAATTTTCGCCAATCCAGATTCGGCTTTCAATGCGACTAAAGATTGGGTATCGATCGATAAATCACAGTTTATTTTAAATGGTCAAGAAACCTTCCAGTTTCTATTGCAAAATAAGAATGTAATTAATTTTAAATTACTCATTCGTAGTTCAAATACGATTTTACAACTGGATTATTTCGTTGATCGGGCCCAATACATGTACGAAGTAAAAAAAATAGAGTCATCCATAGGAAGTATAAGGCAACTAAAGTAGATTGAGCTAAACTTAAATAATTTATCCCTATGAAAAAATTTACTCGCAGTTTTGCCACATTAATGCTTTGTAGTCTTTTGTTAACTTCTTGTTATACCTCCTCTCATGTGATTGGATCAGGAGCTAAAGGAAGCGAAGTGGTTCAAAAAAGACAATGGTTTGCATTATTTGGTTTAGTTCCCCTCAACGAAGTTGATTCAAAATCAATGGCAAGCGGTAAAACAGATTATAATTTAACAACTACCCATTCATTTGTAGATGTAGTTATTGGATTTTTTACTGGTATTGTGACGGTTTACCCAATGACTGTTGAAGTAAAGAAATAGTCAAACTGACTTAACAAAAAAGCCCGGTCTTGGGATCGGGCTTTTTTTTATGACTATTACTTTGCTACTACTCAGCTACTCCATCTGCGAGTAGGATCACCTTGTTCTTCAAAACCTCCACTACCCCTCCAGTAATCTTTACCTGATTCACTGAATCTTTGGATTTGTATTCTACCACACCGTCTTTCAACAAGCTGATGAGTGGAGCGTGGTCGTTCAATACCTGAAAAGATCCGTCCGTTCCCGGAAAGGAAGCAGACAGTACTTCGCCTTCGAATACTTTTTTATCAGGTGTGATTATTTCTAGGTTCATAACATCAATTTGAAAATTAACCAATTTGAAAATTTGAAGA
>JAJTHV010000063.1 GCA_021300095.1 Flammeovirgaceae bacterium
GATTGTGTTTCTCCGCGTGTGAAAACAGCAGAACCGTGTGCCATGGGCAAGTAATCGATCTCCGCCCAGATAGGTCTGATTTAGTTGGTTTTACGGCCATCCAAACGAATCTTTTCATTCAACACTAAATCACGGCACGCTTTCTTTTGAATGTCTTTCCAGTACTTCTTAACCAGATCTTTGTTGACCGTAGTATCTTCTGGCAATGAAGCCATGTATTCGTCTACAATTTGTCCGAATAATTCAGATCTCTTGTGTTTGTTTTTGAGTTGCTGACGAGCCACTGCGTAAACCTTATCATATAATAAGCTATGAAGTTCCGCCTTGAAGGCTTCGTCTTTCACTTCGTGCTCATATTTGCGCTTTTCGGTTTTGCCGGTGGCTTGTGTTAATTCAATTTGTAATTGACACTGAACTTTGATGGCTTCGTGTGCCAGTTTCAATGCTTCGAGCATGTCGGCTTCGCTGATTTCTTTGCACTCGCCTTCTACCATCAAAATATTGTCGATGGATGCGGCTACGATGAAATCCAAGTCTGCCTTCTCTTTCTGATCGTTGGTTGGGTTGATGATGTATTGACCAGCAACTCGAGCTACGCGAACTTCTGAAATAGGCCCGTTGAAAGGGATATCAGAAACAGATAATGCGGCTGAAGCTGCAAATGCTGCCAATGAATCGGGAAGTGAATTTAGATCGCCTGAAATCAACTGAATGATTACCTGCGTTTCAGCATGATAATCATCTGGGAATAAAGGTCTTATTGCTCTATCCACCAAGCGACTAATCAGCACTTCATAGTCTGATAATTTACCTTCGCGCTTTAAAAAGCCACCCGGGATTTTACCGGTTGACGCAAATTTTTCCTGATAGTCTACCGATAAAGGTAAGAAGTCGGTTCCTTCTTTGTGAGATACATTGGCAACTACAGTAGCTAGCAGCATGGTGTTGCCCATGCGTAAAACTACAGCACCATCTGCCTGGCGTGCCAGCTTTCCGGTTTCGATCGAAATTTCCCGGCCATCGGGAAGTTTGCATGATTTATTGATGATCGTTGAATTCATAAGGTATTGGTTTATAAGGAAGTCGCCCAAAGGCGATTCCTAGGTTTATAAAAGCGAAAAGGGAACCTTGTTTCGGTTCCCTATTCGTTCTATTTTTTCAAATTATTTTCTAAGCTCTAGTTCCGCCAAGATGGAGCGGTAGCGAGTAATGTTGGTGCGCTGGAGGTAGTTCAAAAGTCTTTTGCGCTGACCAACCAACTTTATTAGCCCTTGTTGGGTTGAAAAGTCCTTCTTGTGAAGCTTTAAATGCTGAGTCAGGTCGTTGATGCGTGTTGTGAACATCGCAATTTGTGACTCTGGAGAGCCTGTATCTGTTGCTTTTTTGGCAAAACCGTGCTTGCTGAACAGTTCTTGTTTCTTTTCCGAAGTAAGTTGCATCGCTTGTTTTTCTTTTATCGTTATTTTTATCGCGCAAAAGTATGTGAACGGGGCTAAAAATCCAAATATCAGCCAACTTTAGAGCGCTTAAAAATCCCACCCAAGCGAGTCGAAACCTTATCCACCACCACATTATAGAAGTCTGCATCAAATAAACGGGCATCTACCCTCGCCTGGCGAAGGAAAAACAAACCAATTGTAAATAAGATGGCGTTGGCCATCCACACACCTACAAAAACCGAAACTAATTCTTGTCTGGCCCACTTAACACCCATTAAATCAAGCACATAGTACAAAATAAAGAACAAGATAGAAACGAGCACTGGCACACCCAGTCCACCTTTCTTAATAATTGATCCCAGAGGTGCTCCAATTAAAAACATCGCAAGACAGGCAATAGAGTTTGCCAGAATTTTATGCCATTGCACCCAGAATATGATGTACTCACTGCGCTGAAGGGTTGTATTAATGTTTAAATTCTGCAATTGACTTTTCACCACCCGAGCCTTGTTAAGTGCATTGGACACCTCGGGCCGGGTTAATGAAATCGCGAAGATGCTATCGGAGCGCTTCCGGTCTCTGGCAGTGATGGAGTCCGGACGTTTTACGAGATGAAATACCGAGTGAATCGGTTGACCATAGTTCGTGTAGCTTCCGGTTGATTTTTGGGGTTCGGAATTGCGTGCTTTTAAGGTAGCCAGTGAATCTGTTTTCTTTTTGTGTTCAGCCAAAAGCGGAGGAAGGGCAACGGAGTCATACTTATAATGATAGGTAAACAGCAACTGCTGTGTGCCTGTATACAAACTAACTTCCTGATTGTTAATTTCTCCCCGCACCGAATCCATGTCCGTCTCCAACTCCGACAGGTTGCGCATAATCCGGTTTCCCTTAAACCATTTTGTATCTGTGCGGTTCATGCCAAATGAGGAAAGATCGAGTACTACTTGCATCTTCGAAAACTTGGTTTTTCGGTAGGTCTCTTCACTGGTTGGCCTGCCTCCTTCATCTTGGCCACTTCCGTTTCCTTCGGTATAATCATACCCATTGAACAATTCCAATTTCAGATACTGATCACCCAAGATCGTATACATCTTACCGGAATCAGCCACAATTACCTGCTTATTCCCCACCCTTCCACGATGGTCATAGATCATCACTTTCTTTAATGTGATGCCGTCATTGAATTTTTGGTTGACTTTGATGCTGATGTCGGGTATGCCGTTGTAAAAAGATCCGGGCCGAATATCGAGTGCCGGCTTCTTCTGCTTGATGTCGTAGAGTAGACTATATGCTTCCAAGGCAGCTTTTGGAACCATGTAGTTGTTCGCCAGAAAGGCGAGTCCGGTGATGATCAGGACGGTGATAAACAAAGGTAAGAGGCTGCGAGTGAGAGAGATACCGAGACTTTTGATGGCGGTAAGTTCAAAGTGCTCGCCCAGGTTTCCGAAAGTGATTAGTGAGGACATCAAAACGGCCAGCGGAAGTGCTGCCGGCATAAGGGTAAGCGAAAAATAAAACATGAGCGAACCTAACTCACCCCACGACAAGCCTTTGCCAATGATGTCATCAAAATAGAGAAGCATCTGCTTCATCAATAAAATGAACACCACCACTAATAAGGTAAGGATGAATGGTCCTAAAAATGACCCGATGATAAGTTTATCTATTTTCTTCATGCAGCAAGGCGCAAACTTACTTCAAAAATAAGGCCAATGTTATCGGATAGAAGAAAAGACTGAGTTGTATGAATAAAAAAAGGCAGCCGAGACTGCCTTTTGTAGCGCGGGGGGGAGTTGAACCCCCGACCTTTGGGTTATGAATCCAACGCTCTAACCACCTGAGCTACCGCGCCATTTTTTAAGGAGCGCAAATTTATAAACTTTTCACATTTAACCGACCAATTTCTAACGACAAGAATAATTTATTTCAATTCATGGTCAAATTTGTTTAACTCGGTACATCGCATTTGTTGATCATCAAAAATTGAACTAACTTAAAAATCAAATCCGGAACACATGGCAGAGTCAACTAACAAAACACTTTTCACAACCGATTTTGAAATCCATGCATCCATCAAAATGCTCTATCCTTATATAGACTCCGCCAGTGGATTGAGCGAATGGTTTGCCGATGATGTGCGCATTAGTCCTGAAAAGGTTTTCACATTTGTTTGGGATCAGGAAGAACACAAAGCCATCTTAGCTTCGCATCGCACCAACCACTTCGCCAAGTTTCAATACCTTCCGGAAACGAAAGAAGACGAGAAAGATCCCTCCTATTTCGAACTACGCCTCGAAGTAAACGAACTCACCCAAACTACCTTCCTGAAAGTTTCGGACTACTCCGACTTCGATGACATGGAAGAACTTCAGGAACTGTGGGAAGGCCTCATTGAGAATCTGAAGAAGGTAGTTGGCGGATAACATTTACAACACACACGATTGCAATTAACTACGGGTTTTCTGATCCGTTTTCTTCTGTATTTTTGCATCCTTACTTTTTTAAACTATGCTACCATCGATCGACCCTTCTGAAACACTGGCCTGGCAAAAGCTTACTGCCCATTTTCTAACCATGCAAGCAACCCACCTACGTGAACTGTTTGCCGAAGATGATCAACGCTTCGAAAAGTTTCAGGTAAAACTGGATGATATCTTAGTCGATTATTCTAAAAACATCCTCACCGAAGAAACCATTGCCCTCCTGATTGATCTCGCAAAAGAGACCCAACTGGAAGAGTCAATCAATGGCATGTTTCACGGAAGCAAAATCAATCAAACCGAAAACCGCGCAGTGCTTCACACGGCTTTGCGAAATCGCTCGAATACACCTGTATTTGTTGATGGCGTAGACGTAATGCCCGAAATCAATAAAGTGCTTGCGCAGATGAAAGACTTCTCCGGCAAGTTGCTGAGCGGAAGCTGGAAAGGATATTCCGGCAAAGCCATCACTGATATTGTTAATATTGGAATCGGTGGTTCAGACTTAGGTCCACTCATGGTTTGCGAAGCCTTAAAGCCTTACCATCAGGGCATTCGTCCTCACTTCGTTTCAAATGTGGATGGAACCCACATTGCGGAAGTGACAAAACACCTCAATCCGGAAACGACCTTATTCATCATTGCTTCGAAGACATTCACCACCCAAGAAACCATGACCAATGGCGAGTCGGCCAAGACATGGTTCTTAGAAAAGTCAGGAAATAGCGGTGATGTGGCCAAGCATTTCGTTGCTGTATCTACCAATACTAAAGCGGTAACGGCCTTTGGTATCGCTCCCGAAAACATGTTTGTATTTTGGGATTGGGTGGGCGGCCGTTATTCATTATGGTCTTCCATCGGACTGTCGATTGCCTGCACGATTGGCTTTGAGAACTTTGAAGCATTGTTGACGGGTGCACATCGTGCCGATCAGCACTTCAAAAATACACCATTCGAAAATAACGTTCCCGTGCTGTTGGCACTCATCGGCATTTGGTATGTCAACTTCTTCGATGCTTCTTCCGAAGCGATCCTCCCCTACGATCAATACCTACACCGCTTTGCCGCGTACTTCCAGCAAGGTAATATGGAAAGCAACGGCAAATCAGTCGATCGCTCCGGGCATTTAGTCAATTATAATACCGGCCCGGTAATCTGGGGCGAGCCTGGCACCAACGGACAACATGCGTTTTATCAATTGATTCATCAGGGAACGAAAATCATTCCGTGTGATTTCATCGCTCCGGCCATCAGCCAAAATCCATTGAGCGATCACCACGAAAAACTATTGTCCAACTACTTCGCGCAAACCGAAGCGTTGATGATGGGCAAAACGGAAGAAGAAGTAGAAACTGAATTAAAGGCAGCGGGATTTGGCGACTCAGATATTGAATTCCACAAACCATACCGTGTGTTTGCAGGCAACAAACCTACCAACTCTATTTTGTTTAAGAAACTGGATCCGGAAACCCTCGGAACCCTCATCGCTTTGTATGAACACAAAATATTCGTGCAAGGTGTGATCTGGAATATCTTCAGCTTTGATCAGTGGGGCGTAGAACTGGGCAAAGTGCTGGCGAAGAAAATTCTGCCTGAATTGAGCTCCGAAGGTGAAATATCGTCACACGACTCGTCTACC
>JAJTHV010000394.1 GCA_021300095.1 Flammeovirgaceae bacterium
ACACGCTTGTTCCACGCAGTTCCATTATCATGAGTTATTATTCCATCCTTTCTGGTCATTGTTTGGTATCCTAAAATTCCTATACCTTGACTCTCAATACTTTAATTATCGATCAGCATTTCTGGTGCATTACCGCCCAACGGGTATAATCACTTTTCGATCGAATTGTTGTAATAGATCTTCATATAGCTTGAGAGTTGAGTCATTTGGATACTTGGACAAGTAAGGCTTTAATTTCTCCATCGCGCTATCCTTACCTTCCATTATTGCAGTCAAGTACAACCTGTCACCAATTATTCTTATACTATCAGGCGTGTGCCGCTCAAGCTGCTCACTATACTTCTGAAACGCTTTATTGTACCAAAGGCTACTCGAATCCAATTGAGTCAACCTTTCATAAATTATCCCTTTCGACACTAGTAATTTAACATCCTTTCCATCTGATAATTCGTAAACTTTATCAATAACCTTTAAAGCTTCCCTTAACCTACTAAGCTGATTCAACACAATAAGCTTGTTTTGATAATTAATAGCATTAGTAGGATCACATTCAATGGCCTTATCGAAGAAATAGAGCGATTTCAAAAGAGCCGAACTATCTCGACTATTCTTAAAAGTTTGTAGGCCCTCTACACCGCGCATATTAAATTCAGAACAAGCAAGCTTATCCTTTTTATTCTGTCCACAACAGAAAAAGCTCAAGAACGCTAGAAAAGATACGAGTCTCATGGTCGACTTATTGTAATAGTGCCCCCAACGCTGATTGGTAAACCAATATATGGAACGCTGAGTGGTATGAATCGGTTAGCTTTGTCATAGGTGATTACCCAACTACCTTCAAAATCTATAGTATACACTGGATTCCATCCCAGATTAAATGTGGCTTCACCAACGTAAGTATATTGTCCGCCTCCTTGAATCAAGGCATCACCTTGAATCTTGAGTTGTAATGTCTCTAAACCTGGTCCAGTACTTCCGGGGATTCCAAGAGATATGCTCGCATATGGCATTGCATTCCCAAGTGCCATACTTACAAACGAGGTAGCGCTCACAGTGGCTTTTGCTTGATAGTCGACTATATTAAAATCACTGTCATAAATTGGAACTTTGTAAACACTTACATTAACATCCATGATGTATCTAGCCATCGCCTGTGTAGAATATTTACCTTCTTCATAATCTGCTGGAGCCCATCCAATTGCACTGAAGGAATATCGACTAGTCCCCCCTTGTGTCAACCCATAATCCATAGGAACAGGTCCCCCTCCTTTTGCAGAAGCAGTAAAAGCTCTTTGCCAAATCCCCACCACCCGATTACTCGTGTTTTTGATCGCCTCAGAATAGCTTCCTCCGGAACGATCCAAGTGGTAGTTAACCGTTTCGCGCGATGGCATAGATCCCGTGGTCGTTGCCCAAAGATAGGCTAGCATGGTGCCCTCTCTGCTTTGGTACTCCGTCCTCCCCCATGAATTGTGCAAATCGTTGTAAGCTATGCCGTAAGCCATCGCTTCGCTCCCGTTTCTAAACGAGCGGTAACCATCTCGGCTGTTCCATGTACCCCCATAACTCCCCCGTCCACCAGCTGTGCCACTATCCATGATAGGTGTGCCTGAACCACCCGCAGTCCTTCTGCCGCCACCACTACGTCCACTCGCATAATAAATTCGCATAATGAAGTTATATAGAGCAGCACTTGTAACCCATGTATCGTCCCCCATCGGATCATTCAATACAACCGGTGTGTTCATCGAATAATTATACGGTGTAATCGATCCGTATTTACTCGCCATCGGATCCACTTGATTCATCCTACCCAATGCCGGATCATAATTCCGATAGAACAAATCCATTACACCTGTAGTAGTGTTTAACTCCGTGCCTCCGTTGTAAAGAAAATTGTTGCCCGTGTTATTTTCTCGCGTCCAACTATTGGCTGTTTGCAAACCAAAGGGGTAGTATTCGTTGTATTGAATGATGCTGCCCGGAGTGTAGGTCATCGTAACATCATCAAAGTAAGCTTCTACTAATGTAGGGCTTTCGTTGCTTACATACACATACGCATAGCCTGCTTCTTTAACAATATACTCTGTGCTCAGGTACTCGTGAGGTGCCTTGGGTGTAGCTCCTACCTGCAGCGAATTTACATTCAGTTGTTTCCAACTCGCATCTAAAAGCTTATGGTCTTTATCAAACAACAATATCGTGACTCCTATTATAGGATCCGATGGAACATTCGAATGTCCTGTCCCAGTTACCACCAAACTTCCATAAGAGGTGAGTCCGTTGTAAGCCTTTAGTAGTTCACCCTGACTGTTAGAACTTAAACCAAATGCATTGGTCAAGGCTGCAGCAAAACCGCTTAAGTTGCTGGTGGTGCTACTCGCATTCCAATATTTAGCATATGCCTCAATCTTTACTTTATCTCCTGCATATACTTTATAACTCTTCGCAACACCTACTTGCGCATTGGCGGCACCAGTTAGTTTCTGTGCGTAGGTATAAACCGTACCTGCATCGGTGTTATCAAATAGTTCAAACCCCAGTCTGTTATTGTAATTTAAAAAAGCTGTGTTGGTAGTCGATTCCATATTGGCTGTACTCACCTGAGCACTGGGTGCGGCACTCGTAAACAACACTCTCGTATTACCCTGATGATCGGCAATCGAATATTGATACTCATAATTACTTCCATTCTTCACTACACGGCCTTCCGGTGAGCTAAAGAATGATAGGGAGTTATTCGTATACACAAAGCCACCCACGTAATCTGTAGTGGTAGTTACGCTATTTGCCACCGTCACTACTTTCAGTTTATTGCCTGCAGCATCGTAGGTATAGGTTACCGTTTTGCTAGCCGGAGTGCCCGTGTAGGTAATTAATGCCGGCTTGCCTAATATATTGAAAGTTATGGTTTCAATGTCTTTGTTTTTGTCTTTGGTCAAACTGCCATCGGAATTGTATAGAAAATCATCGTCTGCATTAGTTCCATTCTTAAAATCATTCGTCCCAACCGTATTGCCAACTGCATCACCTACTTTGGTCAACTGGTTAGAGTTGATGGCATAGGTATACGTCAGGTTATCTATCGCCTGTGGCGTGCTAGTCACCGTAGTGCCACTTAGCCCGCGCTGATTTTGATTGCGCACCAACGTAAGAATATTGCCATTGTGATCGTAGGTCATGCTCTCGTTGAGTGTATTGGTTTCCTTTGTCCAAGCCGAGCCGGTATTTGCCTGAAAAACAGCACTCACTAATTTATCACTTTTATCGTAATTATACTTATAGCTTCGCTGATCGGCTGCTCCAGAACCGATGCCCGGCCCTTTCCACTTAGCTGCTGATACGTTTCCATTATAGTACGAGCTATTGCCCAGCGAGGCTGACTCTTGCGTATTATAAAACATCTCCATCCCAAAGAAATCTCCTAGTTCATCATTGTTGGCGGTGTTGATATCTAGTTGAGCATTATTGATCGACTTCAGCCATCCGCGTATGTTATACCGCAAATCCACGCTCTGTAAAAACTGAGCGCCATTTACATGCAGCTTCTTATCAATCAATTGCCCTAGGGCATTGTAGCTGTAAGCTGCTACTTGTTGTGGCGTAGCTCCGTTGATGCTGTGAAAGATACCTGTAGTGCGCCATGCATGGTCGTAGGTGTACGATTGCACCACCGTTACTGCATTCGGGCCGCTGTGGGTCTGCACGGTTTTTTCTACATGCGTACTCAGGTCGTTGTCAAAGTATTTTACGGTGCTTAAATCCACACCCGTCAAATTCAAATGGTTGTTGCTTTGTGTTTGCACCGGGCGATCTAACTCATCGTAGAACACCACATTGTACAGCCAATTAGTCGTTCCTAAAATCAACTTCTTGCTTCCCGTTGGCAGGTTGCGCAAATTGGTTTGTAGCGTGGGTGTTGCTACTTGCGCCACGGTGGTATAACTGTAATCAGGTGTGCCGTTGCGGTTAAAATCATAATCATCGTAATAGTTTACCGCCAATACGGTAAGCCCTGTATTGGGCAAAACATTATTCGAATATCCATGGTAAGTGGCATTTGCTTCTCGCTTCTCATACGCCTGATCTTGATTGGTATACGTAATTACATCGAACAGGGCTTGCACTGTTGCCAGTGTCGTTTGTGTAGTGTTGGTGTAAAGGCCTGAGTAGACAGGGCGCTGGTACACATCGTATTTTACAAACGCCCATTTATTGGCGGCTCGTTGGTTGTCATCTTGCGTCAGCACCACTCGGTTCATGTTATCATACACAATGTATTGCACCGCAGCCCCCGGCACTTTCTTTTGTGTCACTCGTCCGCGGGGGTCGTAGGTATATTTATAAATCAACTCAGCTACGCTGCTGTGGTTGGCATTGTACGTTCCCGCAGCGTTCAATATGCTTACGGCTTTGGGGGGCACCTGATAGACCAGTCTTCCATAGCTGTCGTAGATATAATACGTATCCAGCCAGTTCACCATCGTGCCATTGATGTTTTCGTCCAGTTGCACTTGCTTCAAAATGGTTTGCCCTTGTTTGTTGGTAAACGTGCGCACCTTATTGCCGTTTTCATCGGTAGTAATGGCAGCCAGCACCGTATTGGCCGGGTATAGTTCGGTAGAGGTGCCATCGGCTTTCCAATAGCGCACAGGGTAGGTGGTATTGTTGAAGGCTAATACATTGCGCACGGTGTGCCCGGATGTGCCATTAGGCTGCCAGTCGGCACCGGGGGCTCCTTGCTCTACCACACGCGCATCGGGGGCGGCTCTGCGAATGCTTCGTGCAAACGGTTTGGCATCGCTCGCCACACCAAACGTATTTTGGTAAAACTGGCGCTGTTCACTGCCGGTGTAACTGTTATTCAACCGAATCGCATTGAGTCGGAAACTACCACTTTTAGAAGCGGTGGCATAGGGAAGAAACGTGGTGTCCAATAAGCCTTGTTTGCCATAACCGATCGGTGAGATCAAATCCGTTTGGTTGCCACTCAAACCCACCGCCACGGTTTGAAATGTGCGGCCAATACCATCCTGATAGCTGATGGCTTGCGCTAAATCGGTAGCAGTCAATGAATACAATGATGTAGATGTCGTTACTCCCTTTTTATAAATACGGGTGGTGCTGACATAATTCACTGGGGCAGGCTGCCCAGAAAGAATATTGGTAACGGGTGTTCCCACACTGGTACACTCCAGCGAAGTTGGGCTTATTTTGGTAGCCACTTTATAAGAGCCAATGGTGGTGGTATTATGGGTATAGGTAGTGGCTCCGGAAATATCGGCTCCATCTTTTATCCATCGGTAGGAAGTCAATCCAGACGTTGTAGAGAGTGTCACATTATTATTACTACCATATACAAAGGTAGTTGAGCCTGAAGCGGATATAACAGGCACAGGATAAATGGTAACTGTGACGGATGTACGCGTAGCTGTTTCACAGCCGGTAGTAGTATTCTTGCTGGTAATATAATAAGTAGTGGTACTCGTTGTAACCGGTGAAGTCAGACTTGTAGTGGGCGTTCCTCCTGTAGGTACCGTGTACCAATTGATCGTATTCCCATTAGCTCCGGGTGTAGCTGTAATTGTAGAAGAACCACAAGCAGAAGATGTAGATGTTTCGATATTCAAATAAGTATTTTTTATTCTCTCCGGATTCGCTTTCCAAAATAGTTATTCCATTCACCAGAGCAGAAGCCCAATCAATCGTAATTGAATAATTCTTGAGGTTAATTTGGGTGAGCCATACAGCTGATGATTTTTCTTGTAAAGAAAAAAGAGAATCGGCTTGTGTAGTAGCTACTCCTGGGTTAGGCTGAATTATTTTAAACAATTCTCCACCCGTTTCTTCTTCACCAGTTTCATAGGTAAAACTCATCGTTTCATTGGATATCTGGCTGGCAATGGAGCTCAAATGCCAAGACGATGTATAGGTAACTGGGGTCAAATAATTATTATAGGCTGACAAATAATGATCTATAATACCGCTATCAATTACTTTGACTGATTGACGGGTGGATGATTGCTGTACAGAAAATGTGTACAAAAGGCCATTATTGGTTTGTATAGTAAATGTGCCGGCTGGGCTTCCCGTAATTTTTAAATCCTGATAGGGGATTAACTTGATTTGGCCATCAGCACCAAATAAAAACTTTCCGGAAATGCCGGGTGCAGAGAAATAAAATATATCCGGTTCCGAATCTTTTACATACCCAAGACCGCTTATAAAACTATAAGAAGCAGTAGCCCCTAATCCTTGTATGCTGGCTGCATTTCCATTATATAACCAACCAGTTTTGCCGTTAGCATTCAATTCATCGGGCAATCCACGCACCTCTCGGGTAATCTGCCCTCCAAAAGAAATGTTCCAGCCCATACCCGCATTGCCAGGCCCCTGACTAACTTGCAGGGCTCCTCCTTGATGCGATAAACTAACCGAAGCACTTAAATCTTTTGCACTAATACCACCTAAAGGCAAATCAATAATAGCTCTGCCCGTCAGTGGGTCTACCCCTTGTGCATGGGCTGCCATTGAAAAGACGAATAGTACAAAAAGAACTCTTAAGAAATTACGCGTCATACGTGGTGCTATTATTGGTAAATAGTGTATTTAATCTCAACTCTTAATGGCTCGTGCAGCGCTCGGGGTTCTGCTTGATGATCCGCCCTGTTTGATCGAATTGTTTTTGAAACAAACAGGGAAAAAAATGCATTTAATCTTGAGTGTTATTTATAGGATTCAATATTCGATTAAATTTTATTCAAATTCCAGCCTATTCTGGTTGCATGTAAGTTAATCTGCAAAAGTGTAACACTATGCCACCCCGGCAATACCCAACTTGTTGGGTATTGATTTTGTCAAAAGAAATACATGTACCCACTTTTTTGAAAGTTATCCACATTTTCAGTGAGATTATTTTTTTGTGAAGTGAAAAATAGCATGTAAGATTTGGGATGGTTTTGGTAGTTTTTTGGGGAAAAGATATGAGTAGCGAGATAGATAAGATGAGAAACGGTGCATTTCGAAACATGGTAGCTTTGATACTTGAAACGATTTTGATTATCGCTTGTCACCTGTACCCGCGTTGTACCGTAGGTGCACGCAGGTCACTAACAACTACTTATCGGTAACGGGTGACTGATGAATGCGGAATGGGAAGCAGTGTATTGATCAGGGTGTATGGGTGATTGATACCCACATCGTGCTCGGTAGTATAAACCTGATTGTGTAAACAGGTCTAGAGTTACTGGTTAAGGTCTAAAGACGAAGTTGAGCGTAGCGAAACGAGTCGTTAGACCTTAAAAGTTTGTAACTTCAAAAAACCCAAATACACAATGCAACAAAAAGACAAAAAGGACAAACTCTTTCCGGAAGGGTTTTTCAAGCAGTTTAAAGACAAGGATTCCTTTCAAGAATATTTTAACGGCCTCTTCAAGCAAGGTATTG
>JAJTHV010000137.1 GCA_021300095.1 Flammeovirgaceae bacterium
ATAAGTCTATTTCGCGCCCCCAAAGAAGGCTCAGTTTCTTATTTTTTTGAGTATTATTGCAAAAAAAATGGTTCAGGCTTACATTTGCCGTTCCTAAAGATACCCATAATACCAAATCCATGAGAAAATTAGTTTACTCGTTGCTCATTATCGGAACATTGACGTTCACTAGCTGTACGCTTCCGCAAATGATTAAGATGGCAAAAGAGCAAAAGCTCGAAATCAAGCCAAATCCGCTGGAAGTACACAAAGACACAGTTAACTTTGACTTGTCTAGCAATCTTCCTGTTAAAATGTTGAAGAAAGGTACCGTTTACACCCTCAATACTTTCTACAAGTATGGTGAAAACGAGTTGGCTCTTCCTGGCTTGCCTTTGAAAGCAGAAGACTATCCAAACAGCGCCAAGGAAGAAACTAAGGTATCTAAAGCCTTTATGTTCCCTTACAAAGACGCTTATAAAACAGGTACAATCGAAATTCAAGGAGTAGCTTCAAAAGGCACTAAGTCAAAGACTACCCCTCGTATGCCTTATGCAACGGGTATCATCACTACATCTAAACTGGTTCAAAATTCATACTACGCAGCTTTTGCGGCTCACTCTTACAATAACCAAGAGGAATTGATTCCGGTAGTCATCCCGAACTTCATTTTCGAAAGAGGCAAATCCGTACTTCGTGCTTCTGAGATTAAAGCTGAAAAAGGAAAGCAATTGGATGCTTTCATCGCTTCAAAGAACGTAACTCGCACTGTAACCATCACCGGTACTCACTCGCCAGAAGGTTTGGAGCGCATCAACAGCAAGTTGTCTGAAGAGCGTGCTGCTGCTATTGAGAAATTCTATCGTGCTCAAATGAAGAAGTATGACTATCAAGGTGTAGCTGCAGAAGTGAAGTTCATTTTGAAGCCTATCACTGATGATTGGTCTGAGTTTAAGACAGCATTAGCTGCTTATTCCGGTATCTCAGCAGAAGAAAAGGCTGCTTACTTGAATGTGATCAACAATGGTGGTGCTTTTGAAGAGCAAGAAAAACAATTGAAGAAATTGGCTACCTACAACAAGGTTTTCAAAGATATCTATCCTGGTCTACGTGCTGCTAAAACTGAAATCTTAACCATTAAAGTTAAGAAGACAGATGCTGAAATCTCTATTTTGGCGAAGCAAATCACAACAGGTGCAGTGAAGAGCGACACATTATCATTCGATGAATTGATGTATGCAGCTACACTTACCCCTTCATTGGAAGAAAAAACAGCCATTTACGAAGCGGCTACGAAAAAAGGAACAAACTGGACAGCCCACAACAACTTAGGAGCTGCTTATTTGCAAGCCGTTATTGAGAACCCTGCTAAGACAGACTTAGTTGATAAAGCAGCTGCACAATTAGAAATCGCAGCTAAATTGAATCCGTCATCTGAAGTGCATGCGAACTTAGCAACTGTGGCTTTAATGAAAGGCAATCCTTACAAGGCTTACAGCCTTTCTAGAAAAGCGTTGAGCGGTGCTAACAATGATGTAACCAGAGGCGTAAACGGTATTAAAGGAGCTTGTGAAATTTATATGGCTAACTACGGTGCGGCAGTTACTTCAACATCTTCATCTGCGGATACACACGTGAACTTGTTCAACAAAGGCTTAGCACAGTTATTGAACAAAGATTACAGCAACGCATCCTCTTCATTTGCTGAGGCAACTCGCAAAAACAGCAGCTATGCAATTGCTTATTATGGTGCAGCAGTGGCAGCCGCTCGTTCAGGAAATGGCGATGCCGTTGTTAGCAATTTGGTAAATGCAGTTAAGAATGACTCAAATTTGAAAGAGAAGGCTCTGACAGACCTTGAGTTTGCTAAATTCAATACTACTGAGGCATTCCGTAATGCTTTGAAGTAATTCGAAATTTTTAGAATCGTAAAAAAAGCCCTCATCAGTCAACTGATGAGGGCTTTTTTGTGGCTAAATACCCTAAAAAACACACTAAATAATTTTCATACTGACTATACTGCCATTAATTTTACAATCTTGCACAGCGAAAGTAACTATTCAATATTATGAGAGAAATCCAGTTTAGAGAAGCACTTCGGGAGGCCATGAGCGAGGAAATGAGAAGAGACCCTTCTGTATTTTTAATGGGCGAGGAAGTAGCCGAATACAATGGCGCCTACAAAGTAAGCCAGGGTATGCTGGATGAATTTGGCGCGAAACGAGTAATTGATACGCCCATTGCTGAATTAGGCTTTGGTGGGATAGGAGTAGGGGCGGCTATGAATGGCATTCGCCCGATCATAGAATTCATGACGTTTAACTTTTCATTGGTAGCGATCGATCAGATCATCAATTCGGCTGCCAAGATGCTTTCTATGTCTGGAGGGCAATTCAATATACCGATTGTATTCAGAGGCCCTACCGGAAATGCCGGAATGCTCAGTTCGCAGCACTCTCAAAATTTCGAAAATTGGTTTGCCAATACGCCTGGGTTGAAAGTTGTAGTTCCATACACTCCATACGATGCTAAAGGGCTTTTAAAGACTGCTATTAGAGATAATGACCCGGTTATCTTCATGGAGTCAGAATTGATGTATGGTGACAAAGGCGAGGTTCCAACCGAGGAGTATTTGATTCCATTCGGTGTAGCCGATATCAAGAGATCCGGAACCGATGTGACCATCGTTTCCTTTGGAAAGATTATGAAAGTAGTATTGGCCGCTGCTGCGGAATTGGAGAAAGAAGGAATATCCGTAGAAGTTGTTGATTTGCGTTCTGTTCGCCCGATCGATTATGCAACTGTGGTGGAGTCCGTAAAGAAAACCAATCGCTTAGTGATTGTGGAAGAAGCGTGGCCATTGGCTGCTATCTCTTCTGAGATTACCTACCACGTTCAAAAGCATGCGTTCGATTATTTGGATGCTCCGATTCACCGTATCAATAGCTTGGATGTTCCGCTGCCATACGCGCCTACATTGATCGATGCGATTCTACCTAGTGTAGCACGCACGGTAAAGGCTGTTAAAGCAGTGATGTACCGCGATTAAGAGAAATTTATAAAGCGCCTCGCTTGCCGAGCTCAATGGCTTCCATATTTGAAATGGAAGCCTTTTTTATTTCAAATCGTAGAATCGTTTTGATGGCGTGGAAGCCGTGATTCCCCGCAGCGCCTGGATTGATGAAGAGCATGTTGTTGTACGCAGGATCACGCTTGATCCGAAGTATATGGGAGTGACCACAGATCAACACGCTTGGAATTTTTTCCTTCAACAACTTTTTGATTCGGGGGTTGTAATTGGGAGGCGCTCCAGCAATGTGTGTCATCCAGATTTGTAATCCTTCGCACATAAACCAATCATCCTCCGGCAGTTGATGTTGCAACTCCAGTGAATCGATGTTGCCAAATACTGCGCGCACCGGCTTTTGCTTTTTTAACTCGTTTAATACTGAAGGATCGCCAATATCACCAGCATGCCATATCTCATCGCATTCTTTAAAATACGATTCAACTTTTGGATCGAGGAAACTGTGTGTGTCGGAGATGAGGCCAATTTTCATTCTTGAGCAAGTAAAGAAGAAGTTGGGTCTAAATTAGTTTAAGTTGCTAATCATTGAGCGAAAGAAAGGCAAAAAAAAGGAGCGATA
>JAJTHV010000195.1 GCA_021300095.1 Flammeovirgaceae bacterium
CATCAATTTCAATGATCTCAATCATGCCACCTCCGGTTGAAATGGCGGTGAGTTCGCGTACTTCTTTTTGGTTGGTGAGTGTAAGCTTATAGGTATTGGGATGAGTAGCTCCAATCGGATGGATGTCAATCTTGATTTTGATGCCGGCCTCTTCAATAGCCTGCAGGTAGTGCGGAAGGCGCTCTTCATACGCTTCCCACCCTAAAAATCCTCCAAACAATCCCATGTCAGAACCTTGCCCCTTGTGTGTAGTGGCCAACGAACCGTTCGGGTCAAACTCAACATACACTTCACGGATGTCACCATCCATTAAGTCACGGCACATCCTTCCGATTCGAATGGAAGCGGCACAGTGTGAACTGGAAGGACCACGCATGACCGGGCCGATTACATCATTAAAAATGCTGGGGTAGGTTTTCATAGTTGTGCGTTTGAATCCGACTTACAAGCTTATCAATTTAAATATAAGGGTTTATTCGCAGATAAAAACAAAGTACTACGGGTAAGTATTCTTTAATCGGTCAATAAAAATCCGACCGGCTGCTCAACCGAATAGTTCTCGATTATTATCTGATTCCTCATTCATAAAATGTTTCATTTTCAGGCATCGCTAACCACCAAAGTTTACTTATCTTGAGCAGTTATAAAATTACAACCATTAGTTATCAAATAAATTATTGATCGTATGAAACGCTTCTTATTTTTTAGTGTATGTCTTGTCATTTTCAATCTGGCCCAAGGTCAAATCAAATGGGCAAAAGATGGGAACAGTTACTATCGTATAGAGAGTGGTGAGTTGGTGCAATATGTTTTGCCTGCCAATACAAAAACTACTTTGGTGAGCAAGGCCATGTTAACACCAAGTGGGGCAGTAAAGCCGTTGGCGTTGCGCAGTTATGCGTTCTCGGCTGATGGCACCAAGATGTTAATTTACACGAACACGAAACGCGTTTGGCGCTATGATAGTCGAGGAGATTATTGGATGCTGGATGTGACTTCGAAAAGTTTGAAGAAGTTGGGTGTTACACTGCCTGAGTCTTCGCTCATGTTTGCCAAGTTCTCGCCAGATGCCTCCAAGGTGGCTTATGTGAGCAATTATAATTTATTTGTCGAAGATTTAGCCAGCGGTGCTATCACGGCTTTGACTGCGGGCGGCAATCGCAAAAATATCTATGGCACGTTCGATTGGGTTTATGAGGAAGAGTTCGACTGCCGCGATGGTTTTCAGTGGAGCCCCGATAGTAAGAAAATTTCCTTCTGGCATGTGGATGCTACTAAAATCAAAGATTATTACATGCTCAACTTGACCGATTCCACGTACTCTAAAATTATTCCGGTAGAGTATCCGGTGGTGGGTGAAGCGCCATCGCCTGTGCGTGTGGGTGTTGTGGATGTTGCGTCTAAGTCCACCGATTGGTTAAAGATTCCGGGCGACCCCGCACAAAACTATTTGCCACGCACCGAATGGAAATCGAACTCTGAAATTTTTGTGCAACAGCTCGATCGCAAACAGCAGGTGAGCAAAATTTATAACTGTGCAGCAGGCGGTGATTGTAAGATGATTTTCACGGAAACGGAGAAAGCCTGGATCAATGCAGGCGCTCCGTGGGATTTAGGCCGCGGTTTGGACTTCAGACATTCCTTTCGTTGGCTGAATGGTGGCAAAGAATTTTTGTGGTTTAGCGAAAAAGGCGGTTGGGAGCAGATCTATCGCGTAAGCGCGGATGGCACAAAAGAATCGCTCATTACCAATACCAAGTATGATGTGTTGGATGTGAAATATCTCGATGAGAAAAATAACCTGGTTTACTTCACCGCCTCACCCGACAATGCCACGCAAAAATATTTGTATACCATGAAGTTGGATGGCAAAGGCAAAGCGGAGAAGGTTACCCCTGCCGGCTTCGAAGGCACCCATGATTACAACCTATCGCCCAATGGCAAGTTTGCTGTACACACCTTTACCAATCGCACTACACCCAATTCGATGGAGTTGATTGCGTTGCCAAGCCATAAGCCATTGAACGCGAGCGAGTCGATCAGCGCTAAAATGGCCAGCATTCAAAAACCAAGCAACGTAGAGTTTTTTAAAGTAAAAACAGAAGAAGGCGTTGAGATGGATGGTTGGATGGTGAAGCCGAAGAATTTTGATCCGGCAAAAAAGTATCCGGTCGTGTTTTATGTGTATACTGAACCAGCCGGAGCAACAGTCACCGACCGGTTTGGCGTAGCCAACAACTCATTGTACAAAGGTGATATGGCAGAAGACGGTTATATCTACATGTCGTTGGATGGCCGCGGTACACCGGCACCCAAAGGCCGTGAATGGCGCAAAAGCATTTACCGAAATATTGGCCGCATCAATATCAAAGATCAGGCCGGTGCTGCAAAAGAAATTTTGAAGTGGCCGTTTGTTGATTCGGAAAGAATTGCGGTGTGGGGCTGGAGCGGTGGTGGTTCGGCAACATTAAATCTCCTGTTTCAACATCCTGACATTTATAAAACCGGAATTTCAATTGCAGCTGTTGCGTATCAACCTACGTACGATAATATTTATCAAGAACGATACATGGGTATTCCACAAGAGAACTTAGAAGATTTTGTAAACGGCTCGCCCATTACGTATGCCAAAAACCTGAAAGGAAATCTGCTCTACATTCACGGCACAGGCGATGATAACGTGCATTACAACAATGCTGAAATGTTAATCAATGAGTTGATTAAACACAACAAACAATTTCAGGTGATGCCCTACCCTAACCGCTCGCATGGCATTTCGGAAGGCGCAGGCACTCAGGAGCATCTTAGCACACTTTATACAGAATATTTAAAGCGCCACTGTCCACCCGGTGGGCGATAGGAAAAATGCTGTATTCTTTTGATTGGGCTGTTCACTAATCCATAAACCTATTTATCAAATCGATTGATATGAGGATTTCAATACCCGTAATTTTTAGTGTGATCGTAGCATTGAGCCATCCGGTAGTTGCTCAGCAACTTGAAATGTCCACTGCTATTGATGCTAAAAAATTCAATCCGGCAACGGTGATGTGGTTCTCCCAGCCGGCAGCAAAGTGGGAAGAAGCGTTGCCGATTGGCAATGGGCGCCTGGGCGGCATGGTGTATGGCGGAGTGGATGAAGCTGTCATTCAATTGAATGAAGAAACGTATTGGTCGGGCGGGCCCTATAGCACAGTTAAAAAGGGTGGCCACGAAAAGCTAAAGGAAATTCAACGGTTGGTTTTCGAAGAGAAAATGTTGCAGGCGCACAATCTTTTCGGCCGGTATTTAATGGGCTATCCCGTTGAGCAAATGAAGTATCAGTCGCTGGCCAACTTGCATTTGCAATTTGGCTTCGGAAAGGACTTTACCAACTATAGACGGTGGTTGGATTTGGAGACCGGAATTACCGGAGTGGATTTTACAGCAAACGGTGTTCGCTATCATCAGGAGATGTTCTCCTCAGTTCCTGATCAGGTTATTGCCATTCGCCTGGAAGCCAATACACCCGGTAGCATTTCATTTTCGGCAAACCTGCGAGGGGTGCGCAATCAAGCCCACTCGAACTATGGAACCGATTACTTTGAAATGAATGGCTGGGGTGGAGATGGATTGATGCTCACGGGCAAATCAACCGACTACTTAGGTGTGGAAGGTAAACTACGATACGATGCGCGCGTAAAAGTAGTTGCTGAAGGTGGGGTCGTTAAAGTTGATGATTACATTCTCAATGTATCGAAAGCCAATGCTGTAACTATTTATTTTGCAGCAGCCACTAATTTTGTTCGCTACAATGATGTGTCTGCCAACGAGCACAATCGGGTAGAAAACTATTTGGCGGGCATTTCCAACAAATCATATGGAAAGATCAAGGTGGAGCACATCAACGATGTTCAACAACTATTTAACCGAACTACGTTAACCCTGCCGCAAACCGAAAATTCTTTTTTGCCTACCGATGAGCGAATGAAAAAAATCCAAACGCAACCCGATGCTGCGTTGGCTGCGCTTTGTTACCAGTTTGGTCGTTATGTATTGATGGGCTCTTCGCGGCCTGGAACAGAGCCCGCCAACCTGCAAGGTATTTGGAATAATGATATGAACCCTGCGTGGGATTCGAAGTATACCACCAACATTAACACCCAAATGAATTATTGGGCTGCGCAGTCGGCAAACCTGGCTGAGTGCACCGAGCCATTATTCAGGATGGTAAAAGAAGTGACAGACCAGGGAACCCAGGTAGCGAAAGAACATTATGGCGCCAAGGGCTGGGTACTTCACCAGAACACGGACTTGTGGCGGGTGGCTGCACCGATGGATGGCCCCACGTGGGGAACATTTACAGTAGGCGGTGCCTGGCTCGTCAACGAGTTGTGGGAACAGTACCACTTTACCCAAGACGAAAGCTATTTGCGCGAGCTGTATCCCGTTATGAAGGGCTCGGTTGAATTCTTCATGGATTTTTTGGTACCGCATCCCAACGGAAAATGGTTGGTCACCAATCCATCTACTTCTCCGGAAAACTTTCCAAAGAGTCCCGGCAATCAAAAATACTTTGATGAAGTAACGGCAGGCTTTCGCGAAGGCACTACGATTTGTGCCGGCTCAACTATCGATATGCAGATTTTGAATGATCTGTTCACGGCTTATGTTCAAGCGAGTGAAAAACTGAAAGTAGATCTTGATTTTTCAAAACAAGTGGAAGCCGCGCGAATGAAACTACCCCCACCCCAAATTGGACGCGATGGCGCGTTGCAAGAGTGGGCAAATGACTGGGGGCAAATGGAAGAAAATCACCGACACTTTTCACATTTGTATGGATTGTATCCCGGCCATGTTTTGTCTCCGAGAAAAACACCCGACTTTATCAACGCTTGCAAAGCAGTATTGGAACAACGTGGCGATGGAGGAACAGGCTGGTCGCACGCGTGGAAAGTAGCTTTGTGGGCGCGCTTGTATGATGGCAACCGTGCCGAAAAGATTTTTAAAAACTACCTGGCCAACCAAAGTTATCCGCAGCTCTTTGCGAAATGTTTTACACCCATGCAGGTAGATGGCACTTTGGGTATGACTGCCGGGATATCGGAGTTACTCATTCAATCGCACGAAGGGTACATTGAATTGTTGCCGGCATTGCCAGGCTCATGGAGTGAAGGCACCTTTAAAGGCGTTTGTGCCCGTGAAGGTTTCGAATTGGAATTTACCTGGGTTGCCGGAAAAATTAAGAGCGTACACATTTTGAGTAAGGCAGGTAAATCTTGTCGCATAAAGATGCCTGCCTCAACAAAAGTTCAAACAAAGGGAACTCGTGTAAAAGTGAAAGTTTCTGAAACTGGCTTGATTGAATTTGATACAAAGGCCGGCCAGAAATACGAATTGATTTTAGGAAAGTAATTTGATTTGTGTCTCAAAAATATATCTGTAACAACTTTAACACCTACTCCTTAAACAGTGCCGCAACCTACAGATTGAGAAGAAGACTTATCTAAAAATTGGCTATTTTTGATGTATTACTTAATTATCCATGAAAGCAGAAAATCTAAAATTTAATCTAATAGACAGCTATTTGGGACTATTAGAGAATCTAAGCCCCGACAATAAACTTGAATTGATTTCTAAACTCTCGGACTCACTGAAAAGCTCAAAAAAACCTACTGAAAAGAATTCTGACAAATCACTTGATGACTTAAGTGGCGCATTCATTTTCGATAAATCGAGTGACGAATTGATACGTGAATTAAAGGAGAACAGAAATTTCAACCGAAAGATTAAAGAATTTTGAAAAAGTATCTTCTCGACACGAATATCTGTATTCACTTTTTAGCGGATGAATACAACATCAAAGAAAAGATTGAAAAAGCTGGACTCGAAAACTGTTTTGTGTCGGAGATTACTATTGCTGAATTGAAATTCGGAGCTGAGAACAGTCAAAATAAAGAGAAGAATAGAAAAGTAATTGATGAATTTACGAAAAGGTTTTCCATTATTCCTATCTATAATTCACTTGATATTTACGCTTTGGAAAAGGCAAAACTTCGTAGAAAAGGTAAGCCTTTAGACGATTTTGATTTGTTAATTGGTGCAACAGCAATTGCAAATAATTTCATCCTAGTTACACGAAACGTTTCAGATTTTGACAGGTTAGATGGAATTGAAATAAAAAATTGGGTTGATACTTAAATTCCACTAATACCTAGCGAAAAGATTCGGCTTCTCGTCATTACTTTTCATATACTGCCTAAACACATCAACATGTTCACATTCCGGTTGTTTGAGAAATCCATCTATGCTGAAAGACGTAATCGCTTAAAGCAACTCGTTGGAAATGGTTTGATTGTATTGCCCGGCAACGATGATGTGGGCATGAACTATCGCGACAATACGTACCCTTTCCGGCAGGATAGCACGTTTCTTTATTATTTTGGATTAAATACAACGGGACTATGTGGTGTGATCGATATTGATTCCGGCAACGAATATATTTTTGGCGATGATGTAACCGTAGAAGATATCGTGTGGACAGGCCCATTGCCTACCGTACATGAAATGGCAAATGCTGTAGGTGTTCATCAAACATTCCTTGCGCAGGCCGTGGCAGACTTTTTACAACAGGCGCAAAACCAAAACAGAGCGATTCACTATTTACCGCCTTATCGGGGCGGGCAAGTTCTTAAACTCTGTACCTATCTGAACCAATCGGTCAAAGAGATTGAAGCGGGTGCATCTCTTCCACTTATCAAAGCGATTGTATCGCAGCGTCAATACAAGGAGGATATTGAACTGCAGGAAATGGATCATGCCACGCGGGTAAGTGTGGATATGCATTTGGCTGCCATGAAGTTTGCCCGCCCGGGCATGAAAGAGTACGAAGTGATTGCCAAGCTTCGCGAAGTGGCGCAAGCCAACAATTGCGGGCTGAGTTTCAACCCCATCGTGACGGTGCGCGGAGAAACCCTGCACAACCTGTATTCCGGCAACACGTTGACCGAAGGTCAATTGTTGTTAGTGGATTCGGGTGCGAACAATGACATGCTTTATGCCGGAGATTTAACCACCACCTACCCTGTTGGAAAAAAATTTACGGCACAACAACGAGAGGTGTATGAAACAGTTTTGAAATCGTATAAAAGCAGTGTGGCTCTACTCAAGCCCAGAGTACTTTTTAAAGATGTATATGTCAATGCCTGTCTTGAAATTGTAGAGGGCATGAAAGCAATTGGCTTGATGAAAGGAAATGCCCACGATGCTGTGCAGGCGGGTGCACACGCTTTGTTTTTTCAATGTGGCCTCGGTCACATGATTGGCCTTGATGTGCATGACATGGAAAATCTGGGTGAGCAGTATGTAGGTTATACGGACGAGATAAAGAAAAGTACGCAGTTTGGCATGAAGTCGCTGCGATTGGGTAAGGCGTTGGAAGCAGGTTTCACATTTACGGTGGAACCGGGCGTATATTTTATCCCTCAGTTGATGGATCAATGGAAAGCGGAAGGTAAGTTTTTGGAGTTTATCAATTATTCTGCATTGCATGCGTATCGGAACTTTGGTGGCATTCGGGTGGAAGAATGTTATTCGATTACCCAGCATGGAGCCAGACTGCTTGGAAAGAAATTGCCCCTTGAGTTAACTGAAGTGGAAGATTTGCGCGGGGCAGTTGGCTGATTCGATTTGCTCATTTTCAGAAAGACGATCAACAAGGAACTTATTTGAGAAGTATGAGCGTGTAGTATGGCCGCAGCGTGAGGGATTGTAGCGGAAAGCCCACAGTGGCACGCCTCGGGCCACGAGGACTTGAAGCGAAAAGCCCGACCACACGCCTCGTGTGGGCACGCCCAAAGTACTTGATGTAATTTTTAAACTATCTTGAAGTTAACGTATAGTCCATGAATAACTCGTCAACCTTTTTTGGTCACCCGCGCGGACTCGCTACTTTGTTCTTTACCGAAATGTGGGAACGGTTTAGCTACTATGGAATGCGCGCATTGCTGTTGCTCTTTATGTTGGCGTCTGCTGAAGAAGGTGGTCTGGGGTTGGATGAAAAAACGGGAGGCGCTATTTATGGCTTGTACACCATGTTTGTGTATTTGTTTTCGTTGCCGGGAGGGTGGCTTGCCGATCGCCTCTTTGATTTGCGAAAGGCTATTTTTTATGGTGGTTGTCTGATTGCCGCAGGTCACTTTATGCTGGCGTTTTCAAATACAGCTTCCTTTTTTGTGGGGCTATTGTTAATTGTTATTGGCACCGGGTTGTTGAAGCCCAACATCAGTGGATTGGTGGGTATGCTTTATTCCAATGATGACCAAGCCAGGCGCGATGCAGGGTTTTCTATTTTCTACATGGGTATTAACATTGGTGCTACGGTTGCACCCATTGTTACGGGTTATCTGGGCGAGAAAATAAATTGGCATGTTGGATTTGCTGCCGCGGGTGTGGGCATGGTAGTGGGTTTGATTCAATACAAACTCACCGAAAAACGGTTGGGTGATGTAGGGCTACAGCCGATGGTAGATGCAAGCCCGATGGTAGCGCAAGCACAACGCAGGAATGCACGTACTATGCTGTACACAGGAATTGCGCTGCTGGTTGCGATTGTTGGTTTAGCGATGGGTGGAATGATTGTGTTGAATCCCGTTAGCATTGCCACGTATTCCATTTACGCGATTGGCGGTTGTGCGTTGCTGTACTTTATCTATTTACTATTCTTTGAAAAGCTGACACCTGAAGAGAAAGGAAGGATTAGAGCGCTGGCGGTTTTCTTCATGGCCTCGTGTGTATTTTATTTTGGATACGAACAGCAAGGCTCATCGCTTACGTTGTTTGCCGATCGGTATACGGACAGATGGATTGGTTCTTTTGAATTCCCGACTGGATGGTTTCAGGTGGTGCCTGCCGGAGGCGTGATTCTATTTGCTCCATTATTTGCATGGCTATGGATACGTCTAGCAAAGAAAAATGCGGATCCTTCCATTCCGGTTAAGCTTGCCATGGGTGTGCTTTTTATAGGGTTGGGTTATTTGGTGATGATGGGCGCTTCTTACTTGTTGGTGAGTGGCAGCAAGCCGTTGCCCACGTGGCTTATTGTTACGTATGTGCTTCACACGTTTGGTGAAATTTGTTTGTATCCTATTGGGTTAAGCGCTGTGTCGCGCTTATCGCCCAAGCGCTTGAGCGGACAGTTGATGGGCATTTGGTTTATGTCTTTGGCGTTTGGCAATCTGGCGGGTGGACTTTATTCGGGTAATTTTGACGGGCAGATTATTCAACAAAATCCGTCTTTGTTGATTGGATTATTTGGTCAGGTGACTGCGCTAACAGCCGGGGCTGCACTCGTTGTTTTCCTGATGAAGGGCTATTTGAATAAGTTGATAAAGTAGAGAGGGTTGTTCTACGATGTGGTGCCAGCGACTACACCCGCGAAACTCTAAAAAATGTCGTGCTTTATTTTGGGCAGAAGTTGATGTTGCATTAAGAATTGCGCCTGGAAAAAGTTTCTTTCACTAGTTTCGTCCTGTTTGAGGTAAGGTATTTTTAGTGGCTACCTGATCATTCTCCGTCATTTCTCTTTTGTAAATAATCGCCATGGTATTTTCCGGTTTCCAATTTTTGAGCTCGTCCATTTCTGCGTCATTGCCACATTTAATGAGCAGGCCGGTATTTATTTTGTCAGGTTGTGATTTAGTTATTCCTTCCACACCCATAATTTTTCGCTGATACAATGTACTGAATGCGGTAAATTCGATCCTATCCCCTACTGAAACAATTCCTTCTGTAAGATAGCCTGCGAAAACAATTCCTCGCCCCGTAAGCATAAAAGTGTTTTCGATTATGTATTTCGCTATC
>JAJTHV010000013.1 GCA_021300095.1 Flammeovirgaceae bacterium
AATACAGGCACATTTACCGCCACGGCCACCAATGCAGGTACTCCTGCCTTCCAATGGTATGTCAATGGAGCCCCTATCAGTGGGGAAACTTCCGCTACTTATATAAATACCTCCTTGGGCAACAACAATGTGGTAACATGTACCATGACACCGGGACTAGGTGGATGTACACTCGTACCTCCTTACACCTCCAACTCAATCACCAACAAAGCCGTGCCCGCGCCAACAAGCATTGATTTTTATTTATCAGGAACAATTTCCACAACTGCATGCACAGAGGCTATTGAGCAAGTAGTTTGGAAGATTTCTGATCTCGTCAATACACAAGCAACTGGTAATAACCTTCTAAAGATCAACGCCACCGGATGGAATGGAGGAGCAGCGTCTTGGAACACCGTGGCTAATAATGGATACTTAGAATTCACAGCCTCAGAAACGAATACCGAGCGCATGATTGGCCTAAGCGCAACAAATATCAATTCTAGCTATACCACCATTCAATATGCGATTTACCTAGTTAATAATGGAACAGTAAGAGTCTTCGAGTCAAATATAGATCGAGGTGGCTTCGGTTCTTATGCTACGAATGATGTTTTCCGGGTGAGCGTTGAGGCTAATGTGGTAAAGTATTTTAGGAATGATGTACTTTTTTACACCAGCACAGTTGCACCTACCCTACCTCTGCTTGTCGATGTTTCAATCAACCAAACTGGCGGCACCATTACCAACGCACGTGTTGTGAATAACTCTAATGCCGGCACCTTCACGGTTACAGCAATCAATGCAGGGGTCAATCCAAACTTTAATTGGCAGGTAAATGGATTCTCTGTCCAAACAGGAACGAGCACTACCTATACCAATACTTCACTTGTTTCTGGTGATATTGTCACGGCTATTTTAACACCAGATCTGGGGGGATGCTCGTTAACCAATTACACCTCCAATTCTATCACAATTAATGGCCCCGGAGCATTACCCACCACCTGGACGGGTGCCACCGATACCAACTGGTATAATGCGGGGAATTGGGACAACGGTATCCCCAATAAGTTTAAATCTGCCATTATCAATTCTGGTACACCCAATAATGTTTCATTGACGGCTTCTGCAAACGTTTATGACATCACCATTCAACCAGGTGCTACTTTCACTATTAGCGGCACCAACCAACTTTACGTTTTCAGAAATTTTACCAACAACGGAATCTTTGTCGCCAACAGCAGCAGGGTGAATTTTACTGGCTGCTCTAATAGCAGTGTTTTGAGTAGTTCGGGCGCTCAAACATTCTTTAACCTAACTGTTAACACGAGCTTTGGCTTAACAATTTCATCGGGGACACATCAAGTATCCAATAATTTCACCTTCACTAATGGAATTGTAACACAAAATGCAACCTTACTATTTTTAGCAGGGTCCTCCGCCACGGGAGCCAATGCGTTGAGTTATGTGAATGGAACTGTCCAAAAAGCAGGGACAACAGCTTTTGTTTTCCCTACAGGAAGCGCCACACGTTTTGCAAGAATCGGCATTGGAGCACCGTCTGCCTCAACCACCTTTACAGCTCGTTATTTCTCCACCCCATTTGGCACATACACCAACGCGGCCGCGCCACTACCCATCTTCAACAACGTGAGTGCACGTGAATATTGGACACTCAATCAAACGGTCGGTTCAGGCAATGCTGCAGTAACCTTATACTGGGAGGATTCTCAGTTTAGTCAAATCAACGATTGCAGCACTACGGACTTGCGAGTTGCTCGTTACAACGGATCGGCTTGGCAAAACAATAACAACGCGGTGACTACAACAGGAACCTGTTCTTTGTCGAGTGCATTTGCGGGCACAGTGAGCACCTCTGCGGTGGTCACACAATTTGGATCCTTTACATTTGGCTCGCTTTCTAGTAGTGTCAATCCCTTGCCGATCGTTTTAAAGAACTTTACCGTAAGCTTGAGTGGCCTACAATCTGTTTACTTGAACTGGCTCACTTCATCAGAGCTAAACAATAATTACTTTGAGCTACAACGTTCAACCGATGGTGAATCTTTTGTAAGTATTGGAACTGTGAAAGGAGCTGGCACTACAGTGAACGAAACACGGTACCAATTCAATGATAAATCCGCGTTGAGAGGAATCAATTACTATCGCTTAAAACAAGTTGACTTTGATGGAAAGTACTCGTACTCAAGCGTGGTTTCCATTGAAATTGATTTTGATGTACACGTGTTCTTACCCACAATTTTCCCAAATCCTACAGATTCAGAAAACATTCATGTGGGGATAGAAACATCTGATAAACAGGGACCCATCCGCCTGCGTATTCTGGATCAACTCGGAAAGGTCGTATTCATGTCAACCATTGAAAATGTGGATGACGAACCTATGGATATTAAACTGGAGAGCAAATTGGCCGCTGGCCTTTACATCGCCTACTTTGAACAGGGTTTCAAGAAAGAAACGATCCGCTTGGTGATTAAAGAGTAATTTGATTTATTACAATGTTGACTCATTTTTAAATCATAATTATGCAATAGAAATTTCTATTGCATAATTATGGTTTACTCGAAAAATGAGATACTTAAAAAATTCAAATACGTTAACGTGATGTTCTACAGCTTGAAGCTATCTTGTTGGAAAAAGTGTAGCGTAAACTATTAGCGAGCAAAGTTCTGAATATTTGATTGCAGGACATTTAGCATTTATACGAATCATATGCGAATGAATGACTCTCAACCAAGTGTCTACCTCACCAACTGCACCCAGCCCTTGATCTGTTGGGTTTCTTTTTTCTCAGAGGTGTATTTTAACAACGCCTCCGCCACAAAATAATAAACTCCGGTTGCCATTTCATTTCCATTCTTGTCCTTGCCATCCCAAAACACTTCGCTCAAATCTGCGGAAGAAGAATTAAACACTTCTTGCCCCCATCGGTTGATTACTTTCAACGAGATGTAATCAACAAAACGCGAGCATTCCTGATTCGCTAAATTCCCCAAAGCTCCAAAGGCATGAAACGTATCATTATAACCGGTGCTTGCATCTGGCGTAAATACATTCGGCATAGAAAAAGCAGGACAATTCTCACCACAGACTGTTTCACTTACCTGACTCCGATTGCCTACCCAATCTATTGCAATTACCCGATAGCACTTCGATAAATCTGTTAAATTCTGATGAACCACCAAACTGTCTGCCTGACTGCTGACAAGGGTGAATGCGCCACTCAATTCATCCTCCACATAAAATTCATACGATACGACATCATTCTGACAACCAACCACAGTAGGATTGTACCACTTCACAGTGTTACTGTACAAATTGGCGCAAGGCAGCTTGCCACAACCTGGATCGACCACCCGCACCACAGGTGGACAAGGCGGTATCGTGTCAATCAAATGAAGCATAACAATCTGCGAGTGATTGATCAAGGGCTCTGCTATTTTAGGATTCCCATATCCACCCATCGTTTTCACGTAATACAAATAATTCGTATGCGCATCGAGTGGTTGACTGTTAAATTTCCCTTCGTCCAGGTATTTCATATCCTCTTCACTTACTGCCACACTGTCAATCAACAAAAAGTTAGTGGCACCTTCTTCCTTCCGATAGATGTAGTGATACGGATAAGATGATAAAAAAACAGACCACGGCACTTTCGCTTCCCACGTGAGTAAAACATTTTCTGTCCTTGCTTCACCTTTCAGTCGCACAGAGGATGCTACTGAAGATGTATCGACTGGTAGCATCGTAATGACCGGCACAAACAAAACAACACGATAATGATAGGCTGTATCTACAGTTGTAAATGAATTATCCAAAAAGGTAGTGTCCGCTACATTTGAATTAGTAACTGTTGTCCACGCACCGCCTTCCAAACCATTTCCACGTTGCACCATATATCCGTACGGAGGCGGATATTGGCTTGCATCAATATCGTAAGGCGATCGCCAGGAAACCCGAATCGCTCCATTTTGTGGGTCGGTCTTTTCTACAGTAACATGCGTGATCACCGGAGCCTTGGCAGGCTGCGGAATCAAACAAGTGTCCAATGAAATTTTGCTCGCCACATCTTTGAAACGTGCCACAATGCGATAACAATATTGTGCGCCAATGGCCAGATCACGATCTTCATAGGTAGTTGCTGAACCTGGCAATTCTTTGAGAAGCGTATACTGCAAAGATTTTGGCATACCGACTTCGCATTGTGCTGGTGTATATATCTTCCGGGCAACCCGTCTCCACACTTGAATAGTCTCCGCGTTTTGGCAAGTGTAAGAATGCCATTGCAGCTTTACTTTTTTTACAACAGGATTTACATTTACTTGAGAAATAATTGGAGCGGGTCCTATGACTCGTATGTTAAATGAACGGAATCGCGTGAGGCTTACACCTCCCACAGGATGATCTGTAATTTTAACAACAACCGAATACGGTTGATCGCGCACGCGCAGACAACTCGGTTGCCATGTTAAGACAATATGAGCCGTGTCGGGCAATGTAGATTGTAGTTGCCCAACGTATTTTGCAATGGCGGGTGCTTCAATAAACGAAGTGATGTCAGAAAATACTTCTATCGTCACTTGATCATTATCTTGATCCTTCCCTTTAATGTCAATACTTACTTCCTCTCCTGCAATTAAACAAATGTCCTGGTTCGTAGTGAGATCAGGCGGATGATTGGCGCAATCCTGCACCTCTATCTGCATATCACGTATGGAATAGCCGAATTGCATCCACGTGCTGTCTGCTGTATTTCTCTTCCACTGTGTCACTTTCAATGCAATGTTGTAGGTTCCAATCAATCCGGGGGCATCCCACGTAACCAAACCAGTAGTCGCTTCAATTTTAAAAGTGGGTGGCCCTGTCTTATCCATGTTGGCGAGCGCATAATTCATACCCGTATAAAATTTACTGTTGTTGGGGTCGGCATAGCCAACAATATCAATACTACCATCTCCTTTTGGAATCGCTAAAGAATAAGAGAGACTATCTCCGTCCGAATCCGTAGCACCCGGATTGTGATAATAAGCCATACCAGTACAAGCCTGATCGATGGGTGGCACTAAAAAGGAAGGTGAAGAATCACAGAAAGTGGAACTTACAATGACCTGATCTTCCACATAAAAGTTTATGTCACTCCTAGAATTAGGGATATTGAGAATAGATACATTACGGTGCGCCTCTTCGTAACTAATTTTATACGTTCCCTCCCGCGAAAAGGTAACTTCTCTGGTGTAAGTAGCACGGCTAATTTTAAGTGAGGCATCCACCACCGTAGCATTCACTCGCCCCAATTGAGTAGAGCCTTCGCCCCATGAAAGAGTTCCCCCGCCAATCCAACCTCCAGGGTGAGATGGACTGGCAGAATTGGTGTATACAATGAGTGTAATCTTATAACGAAGCGTCAGACAACTGATGCGTTCAACTTGAATTTCTCCGGCACGAATGTGCGTAGCAAAACAATTAGTCGAAAACATGCCGAAAACAAAAACAACTCCAATCTGATATAACCTTACCATCGCTTTACTTTTCACTTTGTTCAGAGAAGTCTGGATCTGTTTAAAACCATCAAATGTTAACCTAAATTACGAAATACCAATCCTTGACAAAGATGATGCGGTAATAAGGCAAAATGTGTATACCGCACCCGGAAAAGCACAACAACTAGTTACGGAGTTTGAGTTATATCGACAAACAATTAGTGATATGATTCAAGATTGCTGTATACAGAACGATTGATTTAATAGGAGCTTAAAATAAGAGCAAAAAAAATACCCCGCACTGTTGCGGGGTATTTTTCATTAAAACTAATTGCTTCTTAATACAAGTAATTCAAAGCAGTTTTATCATCATTGTTAAAAAAGCGATTGCTTCCATCTGTACAAGCCAACATCCAAGATTGAGCAGCTAAAGTAGCTGTTGATGGGGTACCCGGAATTAAATTAGCTCCATCAGTACCCGCACCTTCATTTGAAACGGCACCACCGCAGCTAATTGCTCTATTGTAATAATCCGTATGGCGGAAACCAATGCAGTGCCCCATTTCATGTGCCATAATAGTAGCAATTCCATTTACACTCAAACCGTAGGTTGATTCAAGAATACCACTCATTTTAATGGTTCCAAAAGGATTTCCGGCAGAAGTTGGGAATCCGGCAGAGCCCAAAATTCCTTGACGCTCTTGTGACTTTGTCAAACGGCTAAATACGATGTTTGCAGAACTAGTAGTTACGCGCTGAAACTTCAATTGAAGATTCTCCGCATTGTATCTGCGGATCGCTTCATCTACGGCTGCAAAATTAGCAGCACTGAAAGTTGTAGGCATGAAAACGGTAATTGTTCTTGGCAACCGAGTTACTAGGCGATTGGTTGAATATTGTTCAACAGCAGGTACTCGTTTTGCAGCACCCAATGCTGATAAATCAGAAGAGGAGAGATAAATGTCTCCCTCTACCAAGTAGCCACCTTCAAAACTGATGGGTGGGTGTTTTACTACATCAAAGCCCAAGCCAATCAATTGGCTTCTGACTTCGCTGGAGATAGAATAAGGATCAACCTCTTGGTTGGACTGGCATGAATAAAACACGCCAGAGGCAAACAAAACAAGGAGTGTGAATGAGAGAAGTTTTTTCATAGATGTGTAGGTTAGGTTGTGAATTACATGATGAAACAACTGAATTGTTCTCACAAAGTCAAGCAACTCCCCCATAAATGGGGTATACCTTGGGCATGGTTTCTTCCGAATTACTTGAATTCGCCAGAAAAAAAAATAAAACAGCCGTTCCACTTCGAAGCACTTTGAATCAAATCTGTTTTTCTACTACAGTTTTCGGATATTTGCTTTCACTCATGAATTTCAAAGCGCTGACATTTTACACAATTCTCCTCTTTTGGAGTGCCATTTTTGCTACGTCCGCTCAATCGAAATTATCTCCGACACTAAAGAATAAAAAATCACAAATCGAAGTAGGGAAAACAGTTCTTTCACTTTCGGTTACTGCACCAGATCTTTTTCGGAAACAATATGAAGGAAAGATTACCATCCTGAAAGATCACGCGCCTCATCCATGTTTTGAGATCACACTTGTTCGAATTGAAATTGTGGATGAATTAATTAAAGATGCCAATGTTACGTTTTTAGATCATCATAGCACACCCACAAGCGAAGCTGATTTTGAATTTAGCAACACATCTTTCAATCGAATTACGAAAGTACAACAGAGACTACCGGATTTACTTGGAGTCAATTTTAAAGTTTCTGTAAAGGAATTGAGCTTTGACCCCAATCATCCCGATTTGATCAATCGGAGTTTCATTACTTCCGTTACACCATCAGCCATTTCACAACATGCTACGAATATGGCCATACTAATCGGTGGTGGTGGCAATTCATCGCATCGAACCAAAGGGGTAGTTCCTAAAGCATTACTTACTTCTTCCGATTTTTCCAGTCTATTTCCGGATGCTGCTACGCTATTCACTTCGAATGGCGTTGCCATTCAAAATCACAGCTATGGTGTCGATATTGAGAATTACTACGGAAGCGAGGCCGTTGCCTACGATCAACAGGTTTCACAAAACGCTACATTGCTTCATGTCTTTTCAGCCGGTAACAATGGTAAATCAAAACCCACAAGCGGCACCTATCAAAACCTGAGCTTTGCAAATATCACTGGCAATTTCAAACAAGCTAAAAATGTATTGGTGATCAATGCGGTTGATTCTACACTTGTTCTCAACGACTTAAATTCACGTGGACCAGCATATGATGGCCGAATTAAACCTGAGCTGACTGCCTTCGGACAAGGAGGGACATCCGATGCGGCTGCACTCGTATCAGGAATTAGCACTTTGCTGCATGAAAAGTACAATCAACTCAATGCCGAATTGCCTACGGCTGCTTTAGTAAAGTCAATTCTTATTGCCAGTGCCGATGACTTAGGCACTCCGGGCCCGGATTTTCTTTATGGATACGGAAATGTAAATGCGTTCAATGCGCTGCAAGTAGTAACAAACAATCAATTTTCCTCTCAAACAGTCTCTTCCAACTCCGAAACCACATATACAATCACCATACCACCTTCCACCGCAGAACTGAGAATAGCGATTACGTGGACGGATGTAGCGGCAACTGTAAACGCTACCACTGCGCTAGTAAATGATATTGACACTTGGATAGATAATGGCACCATCATTCGTCCGTGGGTACTCAGTCACTATCCAAAAACGGATTCACTGCTTGCACCCGCCAAGCGTAAAGAAGATCATTTGAACAATGTGGAATACATAACAATCACTAATCCAAGTGATGGAGCCCTGCACCTGCATATCCGCGCGAAAAATTTGAGTGGGTCCCAACCCATAGCAATTGCTTACGCCTTCAAAAGTCAGCTGGTTTTTTCATGGGATTATCCACAGCAGAACGAATTAGTAGAAAGTGGTAAAAAAAATCTTCTTGTTTGGGAAAGCTCCTCCAACAAGAAAGGCGATTTGTACCTTCAAATAAATCAGGGTGCTTGGCAACTCATACAATCCAATTTAGATCTGAATCAATTTACCTACTGGAAAACTCCAAGCACATTCGCGCAAGCAAAACTAAAAATGGTGATTGATGGACAAGACTATACGAGTGAGACTTTCATTATTGCTCCATTACCAAAATTAAAAACCGCATTTATTTGCAATAACACCGTAGCACTTACGTGGAATAAAATAAATGAGGCAACTACCTATGATGTCTTTGCACTAGGCAATCAATCCCTTGAAAAAATTGCGACTGTTAGTGATACCGTTTATTCGTTTTCTGAGCCAAGTAAAAGCCGGTTTGCCGTAATGCCATTGAATAACTCCTTTGCCGGACTGAAAAGTGAATCTATCGATTACACATTACAAGGTACTTTGTGTTATGTCAACTACTTTAGCGCCACACGCTTAGCCTCATCTATCATTCAATTGCAATTATCGCTCAGCACGCTTTTGAATATTCAATCTATTTCCATCTACCGCACAACCAATGGTGATCGCTCTCTGTGGAAACCCATCAGCAACTCATCTTTGCTCAATCACACACTATTGGATTTAAATTTTGAATCCGGACTATTAGAATACGAAGCGGAAATCACTCTTACAGATGGCAGTAAAGTCAAATCAGATGTAGCGCAGGTACTGGTAGAAGAGAAAGACAAACTCCTTCTTTATCCGAATCCGGTAACGTCCAGTGAAGATCTTAACATTCTGTCATCAGGTGGAGGAAAGAAATTTTTAGTGCTGGACATGATGGGAAAACGCCTCGCAGAAATGGAACTTCAAGAAATAGAAGAATCGATTGATCTGGTAAGCTTACCGATTGGTGTGTATATCTATCAACTGTTCAGTGCTACGGGCGTATTGCTGGATAGTGGCCGCTTTCTTAAGCGATAAATTTTATTGCTCTTTCTTCTTCGTTTGTCCCTTCTTATCCTCAAACAACATCCGCACCGATGGTCCGTAGGTATCATCATATTGTCCGGACTTCATATTCCACCCAAACGCCCCTAAAAACAAAAGCGCAATGGTAAGCGAAATCGCGATTAATAAAATAATTATTTCCATACTACTCCTTAGAAGTTTCTAATCCACGAGACACCCACTGCACACCCAGTGCACTAAATCCCACTACACTTACACTGCTGATCGGCATTAAAATTGCTGCTACTAATGGAGACAAATTGCCTGTTACCGCAATGCCAAGCGTAATAACATTATAAAAGAAAGATATACCAAATGCAATTTTTAATACAAGTGTCGCCTTCTTGCTTAAATCTAAGAATCGGTGCAGGTTCCCTACCTGATCACCCCGCAAAATCCCATCGCACGAAGGGGTGAAAATCCCTGTGTCGTCTGTTACAGCGATACCGACATCGCTTTGACGCAAAGCACCCGAATCATTAAGACCATCGCCTAGCATCATCACATGCTGTTGTTTTTTTTGCAATTCAGAAATAAAATCCGTCTTGTCGTGCGGACTTTGATTAAACCGCAAGGTCACGTGTGACGGAAAGAGTTCACGCATCCGCGATTCTTCGCTGCTATGGTCGCCCGAAAGCAAAGCAACACAGCGCTTACCCAATGATTGGATGACTTCTTTTACATGAGGTCGAGTCGCGGTCTCGATGCGAAAATAGCCACGCACTTCATGGTTAATTGAAACAAAAACTCGCGTCAACAGCGAAGGGTTCGATCCATCAAAACCCACATACGATGCGGAACCAACCCGGATGGCATGACCACTCACCATACCCTCCACACCTTTTCCGGTGCGCTCCATAAATCGTGAAACCTGTAAATGTGATTGCGTTTGTATCGATTGGGTGATCAACTTGCTCAATGGATGTGAGGAAGAAGCGGTAAGCAATCGAACCCAACCTAATTCCTGATCGTCAAGCACGCCAATAAATGTAACTTCGTCCGCACCATGTGTAATGGTTCCGGTCTTATCAAAAACAACTGCATCGATTTTTGCAAGGCGTTCAATCACATCCGCATTCTTTAAATAGAAACCATGCTTACCAAAAACGCGCAACATGTTTCCGTACGTAAACGGTGCCGCCAATGCAAGCGCACAAGGGCACGCTACCATCAAAACGGAAGTAAGTACCAACCACATTTGTGTTGGGCTGATAAAATACCAGTACACCGCGGTAACCAAGGCCAGCCCCATCACCACCCACGTAAAATTACGGGCAGCACGATCAATGATTTTTTTGTAGCGACTTTCTTTATCCTTTTGAAAAATCTCGCGATTCCAAAGTCCGGTTAAATGGCTCTGCGAAGTTTTTTTCTGTACCGTCATCTCCACTGGCGATCCAACTAATCTTCCACCCGCATACATTAATTCGCCCTTGTGCACTTGTACGGGCTTTGCTTCTCCCTTTACAAAACTATAATCAATAAATGCCTGATCGCTCAGCAGTACACTATCGGTGGGTATAATTTCCTGATTCCGAATCCGAATCTGATCTCCGGGCTCTAATTCGTAAACAATAATTGGCGACCAATCACGACCTACCCACTTTTGAACGGCTAACGGAAAATAGGATTTGTAATCGCGATCAAAGGCCAGACTTTCATACGTCTTCCCTTGAAACCACCGCCCGATCAATAAAAAGAAAACAAGTCCGGAAAGCGAATCCAAATAACCAGGGCCCGTGTGAGTAATAATATCATAGCTGCTCCGTAAAAACAAAGCCGCCAAACCAATAGCGATGGGTACATCAATATTAATTTGCTTTTGCTTAAAGCTATGCCACGCATTTACAAAATAATCTTGACCAGAATAAAGTGCTACTGGAACAGCCAATGCCAGATTGAGGTAACTAAACAACAACTTGAGTGATTGGTCGGATCCATCTAAGCCCAAATATTCCGGAAAGCTCAGCAACATGATGTTACCAAAACAAAAACCGGCTATCGCCAACTTCAGTACCAAACTGCGATTGTTGGTAGGATTGGTTCTTTCTTCCAAACTAATGGAAGGCGCATACCCTACTGCCGCCATCAATCGGGCTACTCCACCGAGTGTAATGATGGAAGGATTAAAATGTACAGTAACTTGTTTGCGCCCAAAATTCACTTCTGACTTGACCACACCTGCATTTAAATGCTGTAAATTTTCCAACAACCAAATGCACGAAATGCAATGAATCGATGGCACATAAAATTGCACGGAGCTATAATTGATTGAGTCAAACAAAAGCAACCTTCGCTTGACGGATGGTTCATCTAAAAACGAGTAGCTTTCTTCATTCACATGACGTAACGATACGCCCGGTTTATCAGTAAAGGAATAATATTCACATAAGTTATTCTCATCCAGAATTTCAAATACCATTTTACAACCCTGACAACAAAAGTTTTTATCGTCTTGAATGATTGTTTCCTCCTCGCAGGGCTGACCGCAATGGTAACAGGCCACTTTTTCAACAACAATATTATCCATTGGAATAAAAGATTGAAGCTTCCTGACTAAATAGTGCTTTGGCGGTTTCGTTACTCCGCAGCAATGCGATTGCGCTCTTACCCATGATGAGCAGCGGGTTTTTAGAATGTGATGCCAGCTTCACCAACTCCTCATTTGTACGAATTCCATTCATCGGCACAATACCTACATTCGAAAATGAGTTTTTGACAAATCGAATAAAGTAATGCTCGAGAAAAAGCTCCGGCTTATCGCTCCTGTTTATCATCAATACCGTTACCGTTTTATCATTGGCCACTCCGCCAAAGAGATGAAGAAAAGTTTTCAACGCAGTAAGTGAGCTGGCATCTGCATCAAACACAATTAATACTTCATCGTATGATAGTGGCACCTTTGAAGAAAGTAACACCGGGCATGCCAATGGTTCAATAAAATTAGTGATGAAGGATTCTGGTAATTGATCGATCACGTCTAAGGGTAAAGGGTTAATCAAAACAAGATCGGCAAATCGGCTGCGATGAATTAATGCTTTGACCGTGTAACTTCCCGGGTTAAAAAAATCGATATTCAATTTGAGCAACCGCGCCTCGGCCTCCAATTTTCTTACTACCAAAGTGCGATCCATTGGAGAATTAAACTGTGTGATGTCTTGCTCAACAAAATCACACATAAAAAATGCGGAAAACGTTTTAGGGTTCAAATGAGAAAACAAATTGGCATAACCACTCATACTCTCATGCGATGGCTCCAAATCAGCTGGAAAAAAAATTTCTTTAGTCACTTTTTTCTATTCTTCATTTGATCGAAATGTCCAGATGGGGCAATCCAAATGATTGACTACATCTTCTGCTATGCTGCCGGATAACATATGATTTAACCCTCTGCGTCCATGGGTTGCCATCACCACCAGATCGCCACCAATGCTTTCGGTAAAGTTGCGAACACCACTTTCCTGATCAATTTCGTTGTACACATTCAACGTGTAGTCCTTCAGCATAAAGCGCTTTGCAAAGGCCTTTAGCTGTGTGTGCGTGATACTATCACGCTTAAAGGAGGCAGGTGTGTTCACATATAAAACATGCAGCTTGGCTTTTAAGAAACCCTGCAACTCTTTCACTTTAAGCGTAAGTTTTTCTGCTTCCAGATTTAACTCATTAGCAAAAACAAGGTTTTTAATGGATGACAGCTTAGTGGCTTTCTTGATCGTCAGCACGGGAATCTCGGATGTACGGACAATCTTCTCTGTGTTGGATCCCACTAAAAATTCCTTTGCGCCACTTGCTCCGTGTGTGCCCATGACTACTAAATCAACTTCCTTCTCCTCTATAAACTGTCGGATCGTTGCCGTAATCGGACCAAACTCAACAAATCCTTTTATAGCAGGCCCTTCCTCAGCCCACTTGTTAATCATCTTTGCAAACTTTTTCTCAGCATTCGCCTTTACATCGTTCATAAAGGCTTGCTCGAAATAAAGTGTCGGCATAATCACTGTATCGTGCATCACCGGCACTTCCACTACATGCAACAGTAACACCTCGCCCTTGCTTTGTCTGGCAACTTCCACAGCAAGTTTAAAAGCCTGCAGCGCAGGATCTGAAAAATCGCACGGAACCAAAATATTTTTCATAGAGTATAAATTTTAGGTGAATGATTACCTTTTTCGCCTGCATCAAAAAAATTGATGCGCTTAATCAAAAGTAGTTGTAACCTAAAAGAAGGGTAATGATAGGTATCAAGGCAAAACATGACTTTTGTCATGAATGCTCCGATGCCTCCAAAAAAAGAGAGAGCTCAAAAGCTCTCTTCATTATAAATTCAATAAGAATGTTGCTTTACTAGGCTACAATCAGGTCAGCCTGTTTCGCCAATCGCTTGGCATCAAGAACTCTGATTTTCTTGCCTTCAAAAGAAATCAATTCGTCTGACTTGAAATCAGACAAAAGTCGTATAACTGTTTCCGTTGCCGTACCCACTAAACTCGCCCAATCTTCACGCGAAAGCGCTATATCTAACAAAACGCTTTCGTCACCCTCCATTCCATACGATTCTTTCAGCATCAGTAAACTTCCGGCCAAACGCTCGCGCACCGACTTGTGTGCAAGCTCTGCCATGCGCTCTTCCATAATGCCCATTTGCTGGCAAACCTGCTTCACTACCTTTTTCATAAAAACAGGATTCTTTTGAAGCACTTCAAAGAAATTCTCTTTTTGAATAAAACAGATTTTTGCGTCTTCCAGCACGGTAGCAGTGGCCCCGTAAAACTCTTCACTAAGCAAAGCGCGGTAGCCTAGAAAATCGCCTGGTTTTGCGATATAGAGAATAAACTCTTTGCCTTGAACATTACTCTTAAAGACTTTCACTTTACCACCATTGATACAGAACAGCCCCGTAGGGCGAGTGCCTTCGTAAAAGATGTTCTGACCTTTTTTATATTGAATGCATGTCTTATGATTGTTAATGCGGCTCAAATCCTCCGGTGTCAGCCCATTGAAGAGAGAATCCTTCAAATGCGTACAAAGCTGGCAGTCAATCGTAAATTCCTTCCTTTGCATTGTGCGAAGATGATAAAATTCAATCCATATTCAAAGGCTTCGATTTTACGATTTTGGTAGAGGCTGCTTAAAGCCTGCTAAAACACGCATAGCGAAGACTAAACTTAACATTGTTAACACAGCACCCATCATCATAGGTGCACCCGGAAAATAAATGGGAGCATCTTTGGCCGTGAAGTAACTAAACAACTGTGTCATTAATAGTGGCCCAATGATAGAAGTAGCACTCATCAATCCCGTAAGGGCCCCTTGCAATTCACCTTGCTCATTGGCAGGCACTTGGGCGGACATGATTCCTTGCAGCGCAGGCCCGGCAATACCACCTAGGCAATAAGGAATCAAAAACACAAACAACATCCACCCTTCAGTAGCTAAACTAAACAGAAGAAAGCCGATGCTGTATAGCACAAGCCCGAGGTATAGAGATTTTTTTTGACCTAACTTGGGTATGATGATTCGTATCAGCCCACCCTGTACTATTGAAATAAGAAGCCCAACAACGGTGAGAGAGGCTCCGATCATTGCAGGCGACCACTTAAATTTTTCGATAGCATAGAATGACCAATTGCTTTGCACCGCATGCGCTGCTACATAGATCAAAACCAATGAGGTCACTAATCCCAGAATAACGGGGTAGCGTTTTAAATTAAGTAATGAACTGATCGGGTTGGCTCGCTTCCAATCAAACTTTCTTCGATTCTCCGGCTTCAATGACTCTGGCAGGATAAAAAAGCCGTAAAGCCAGTTTACTAAACTTAATGCCGCTGCGACTAAAAATGGAATTTTTGCTCCGTAGTTACCTAAAAATCCACCGATGGCAGGGCCAATAATAAATCCTAAACCAAAAGCCGCACCGATCATTCCAAAATTCTGTGCCCGCTTTTCAGGTTCGCTGATATCTGCAATATAGGCGCCTGCAGTCGTAAAACTGGCTCCCATCGCTCCTGCAATCAAGCGACCAACAAAAAGCCATCCGAGCGATGGAGCAAAAGCCAAAAAAATGTAATCAATACCAAAACCAAAAAGCGATGCCAATAAAACGGGCCTGCGTCCATATTGATCACTTAACCCACCCATAATCGGTGAGCACAAAAATTGCATACCGGCAAAAGCAAAAAGCAAGTAGCCACCCAATAGAGAGGCCTCGCTATTGGTAACATGCCCCAAATCCATAATTAAAGTTGGCATAACCGGAATAATCACCCCGAAACCAATACAATCAATCAGAATGGTGATAAAAATGAAACTCAACGCGGGAGTTCTGGAAATGGACATAGCGGTAAAATTTACCCGAATGAACCTAAAAAATCAAAGGTAAACAATGAAGATGCCTTCGGAGGGCAAGAGAAATCCATTAAATAAAACAGACCCTATGCAACCCTTTTCCGTTTGATAAGGTCTATTGAATGAATCCAAAACCAATCACCAACCAACATGAATTCAAATATCGAGTTCAACATAAACTATTAAACAGATGAAAAACCTCATTACCATTTTACTCATTAGCACAATCAGCTTCGGTGCCTATGCACAATCACGAGAAGTAAGGAGTGTCAGTACCTTCACCAAAATATCGTTTCGCGTGCCTGGCAAGTTAGTTTTGCGCCAAGGAAGACCGCAAAAAGTAGAACTGGAAGGCGATAAAGAAACTCTTGCCAAAATTGAAACCGAAGTGAATGGTGATAAGCTGGTGATTGGAAATGAAGATAAATGGAATTGGGGATGGGATAAAGATAGCCGAATCATGGTTTACATTACCGTAGCTGATATCACTGCAGTAAGTGTTTCTGGTTCCGGAGATTTGGTAACCGAAGGGAAAATTAAAACAAGAGAACTTGACTTAAATGTGAGTGGCTCTGGATCATTACAAATAGATGCTACCGTCACCGGTCAAATGGAAGCCAACGTAAGCGGATCGGGCAGGATCGATGTGAAAGGCTCCTGTCAAAATCTGGATAGCGACATCAGCGGCTCTGGTAAAATTGTGGCAGATCTAAATGTTCAAAATCAAGTGGAAGTTGAAATTTCCGGATCGGGAAAGTTAGAGGCAAGTGGCACAGCCAATGAAATCAAAACCAGTATTAGCGGATCAGGAAAAGTATATGCGTCCAATTTAACTGTCGATAAATGTGAGGTTCGAATTACTGGCTCAGGTGATGTAGAAATCAATGTGAAAAGCGAGTTAGATGCCAATATATCAGGAAGTGGCACAGTTTCTTACAAAGGCAATCCCAGCCATGTCAATGGCCACTCTTCGGGTAGTGGTAAAGTGCGAAAAATGTAATTTTCAACTGCCTTAAAAAGCAAAGAGACTGTCGATGACAGTCTCTTTTTTTATGTACCTAAGGCCGGAATCGAACCGGCACGCCCGAAGGCACACGATTTTGAGTCGTGCGCGTCTACCAGTTCCGCCACTCAGGCATAAATGGGGTGCAAATATGTTTAAAAGTTTGGAATTTGACTAAATCTGAGAAAGGAATTCTTTCTTTTGTACAGGTGCCACTCCAATAAATAATCCGCCACCAGCACCAATGTTTTCAAAAAAACCACAACTTGCGGCACTAACATATTCAACATGCAAATATCAAAACACAAAGTAGCATCCATTCACTACACCCTTACGGATAATGATGGAAATATCCTTGATTCCAGCGATGGCCGTGAGCCACTGGTTTACATTCAAGGTATCGGCAACCTCATTCCCGGAATGGAAGAAGGATTGGAAGGCAAAAGCAAAGGCGATAAATTCAAAATCAAAGTAAGCCCTGAAAAAGGCTATGGAGTAAAAGATGAAGCCTTGCAGCAAAGCGTGCCTCGTTCTGCTTTTGGCGATCAGGATGTGCGCGAGGGCATGCAATTTCAAACCAATCAGGGTGGCATTGTTACCGTTACAAAAGTGGGATTATCGGAAATTACTGTAGATGCCAACCATCCATTGGCGGGTGTTGAATTGAATTTTGATGTAGAAGTGATGGATATTCGTTTAGCTTCCCAAGAAGAACTCGACCACGGTCATGTTCACGGTCCGGGCGGGCATCATCATTAATCAACCTAAAATAAAAGTAAAAGGCTACCCAATTAATCAGGTAGCCTTTTTTATTTCCTTTTCAATATTCGATCAATTCGACTCCAAAATTTTAAACAACTCATCCAGATTTGGAGTCACAATAATTTCAGTTCTCCGATTCTTCTGTTTATTCTGCGCGTTATCGTTGGCAGCAAGCGGAGCAAATTCCCCCTTTCCGGCAGCGGTAATCTGCTTGGGAAGCATTCCTGCACTGATCAGTATTTTAGATATAGAAGTAGCTCGTAACACACTCAAATCCCAGTTATCCTCCAGATAAGTAGATTTTTTAGAAATAGGAACGTTATCGGTATGCCCTTCTATCATCACCTGAATATCGCGCTGATCTTTTAGTGCTTTTGCTAATTGCTGCAACGCTCCGGCTCCCTTTGCATCAATGTCAATACTTCCCGATTTAAATAACAAATCTTCAGCCAACGAAACATACACCTTGCCATTCTTTACTTTCACTGTCAGGTCATTTTCTTTAAAATTCAAAAGCGCATTGCTGATTCTGTTCTTTAAACTTTGAACTGCTTTATCTTTATTGGAAAGAACCATTTCCAACTCTTTCACTTTTTTCTCGCGCTCGGCCAGACTATTACTTAAAGAATCATTCTCACGCTTCGTCTTCTCCAGATTGCTTTGAATAGCCAAAAGCTGATCGCGTTGCAAAGCCACATCCCGATTCAGTTTACCACTATTCGAAAGTAAATTCTTATAACTCGTATTCAGTTGGTCAAATTCTTTATTCAACACTTCCAACTTCTTCTGATTTGCTTTATACGTTTGATCCAATGAAGCCGAGTCAGCGCGCATTTTTTTGAGCGTCTCTTGCATCGAAGCGATGGATGCATTGGCACTTTCGAGCTCTTTATTGCGATCAGCCAAATCTCCTTCAGCTTTTACCTTTTGCGCGAGAATGTCATCGAATTTCTTTTTAGAAACGATGCATGAACTAAACAAAACTGCCGAAGCAGCTATTAAAAAGTAGGTAATCTTCATAGTTTAAAAAATTGATCAAACAAATATCTAAAATTAAATACAATTGCTAC